>JXRG01000001.1:0-166567 GCA_000831085.1 Streptococcus sp. DBCMS | reverse complement strand
CCTGATTGGGTGGCCTCTTTAAGGAGATTATTATGAAAAAGAAAAAGTTTAGGATTTCATTAAATAAAGTTAGGAGGTCTTTATTTAATGATTATATGATACAAGATGAATCTTAAAGCTAACTTAACTTTTTCTCTGATTTATCATTTTTTAAAAAATTTTTTTCAAATGGATTTTTCCTCCCCAAGTCATAAAAAAGCCACCTGATTGGGTGACTTCTTTAGGAGATTATGATGAAAAAGAAAAGTTTGGGATTTCATTAAATAAAGGGTACTCAATGAAAATCGAAATCACACCAGGCAGATAGACGCAAGCATAACTATAGTTAGCTAAGTCGACTCTAACGAAGGTTGATGAGATTTTCGAAGAGTATTAGGAGGTCTTTATCTAATAACTATATAATACACGAGGAGACTTAAACTTTACTTAAGAAAAATAATTATTTTTATTTTTTTCGATCTAGCCAAATCATTCCTGAGCAATCATAAGTAGATAAGGTTTCAAAACCCAGAGAACGATAGAATCCCAAGGTTTTTTCTGTCTGTTCGGTCACTAGTTGGACTTGATAGGCATCTTTGAAGTCACCTAAAGCCTCTTTCATCAAGTCGCTACCAATCCCTTGGCGCTGATAGCTAGGCAAAACGATCAAATCCTGGACAAAAATCGATGAGAAACCATCTCCGACTAAACGGACCAAGCCCACCACGCATCGCCATCAAGTGCCAGATAAATTGCTAATGAGTGAGATAAGGCCTTCTCCAACATCTGAGGTTGATGTGTATAATTTGTCCATCCAACTGCCTGATAGAGATGCAAAACATCCTCTAAGTTAACAACTTCTTGCTTTCTAATAGTTATCATCTCAATACCTCTCAGAATTCTCTTAAGCTCTTGTACTGCTGCCCATTTTTATCAAAATTTTCAGGAGCCAACCATGTTTCCAAACGAGCTTTAACTTGAGGCCAGTCCTTATCAATCATAGCGAGCCAATCCGTATCCCTCGTGCGCCCCTTATAAACAACTGCCTGGCGGAAGGTGCCTTCATAGATAAAGCCCAAACGTTCCGCAGCTCGTCTTGATGGCAGATTTAGAGCATCGCATTTCCACTCATAGCGACGATAGTTAAGCTCTTCAAAAACATAGCGAGCTAGGAGATATTGAGCCTCTGTCCCTATACGTGTTCCCCTGAGTTCTGGAGAAAAAGTGACAGCTCCCACTTCTATTACTCGGTTATTCTGGTCAATGCGCATGAGAGAAAAAGTTCCCAAAGCCTTACCAGTTGCCTTGTCTATAATCACGTAGTAAAAACGGTCCTTACGAGCCAACATCTGATTTAAGACGGTAACCAGTTCCTCCATATCTGCCACTGGTTCCTGAAAAAGGTAGGTCCACATCTCACGAGGCGTATCAGGACCATAAACAGCTAGCAGATCCTCCGCATGCTTTTCCACTGAAAGAGCCTCTATCCGAGCGTAGCGCCCTTCTAAGAAATCAATGGAAGGCAATTCTCCTGGAGTATAACCTTCCATTGACTCACCAATTATCTGACCATATTCGTTTACTGACATTGTTTTCTCCTTGATTCACTTTTCAAACTTTATAATTGCACATAGTATATCATGCTTTCATGAAAAAATTCAAAAAATCCTCCAGATTCTACTCTGAAGGATTCCTATCTTATTTCACAACGATATTAACGAGCTTGTTAGGTACCGCAATCACTTTCACGATTTCCTTACCGTCAATCTCTGCTTTGACTTTTTCATCCGCTAGAGCAATTTCTTGCAATTCTTCGCGTGATAGGTCTTTCGCAACCATGAGTTTGGCACGAACTTTTCCTTTGATTTGGACGACGATTTCGATTTCGTCTTCAACCAATTTACTTTCGTCCCAAGTTGGCCAAGCCACGTAAGAGATGGATTCACCTGTTGCTGTAACTGTTTGCCAAAGTTCTTCTGCCAAGTGAGGTGCAAATGGGGCAATCAATTGGATAAAGCCTTTGGCGTAGTTCACATAGAGTTTGTCTTCCTTGTTAGCAGCGTTGACAAAGACCATGAGTTGGGCAATGGCTGTGTTGAATTTCATGGACTCGATTTGCTCAGTGACAGATTTGACTGTTTCATTGTAGACCTTGTCAAGAGCACCATTGTTTTCCGCAACAATTTCTTTACTTGTAATCAAACGGTAAACACGGTCAAGGAATTTACGGCTTCCTTCCAGACCTTCTTCTGACCAAGCGATGGAAGCATCGAGTGGCCCCATGAACATTTCATAAACACGAAGGGTATCGGCACCGTATTGTTCCACCACGTCGTCTGGGTTAACAACGTTCTTGAGCGATTTAGACATCTTAGCTGGTGCTTGCTCCAACTCTTCTCCTGTTTCCACATGGAAGAAAGAACCGTCACGTTTTTCAACCTTGTCAGTCGCCACAAGAGCTCCACGGTGGTCACGGTAGCTTGTTCCCAAAATCATCCCTTGGTTAAAGAGTTTTTGGAATGGTTCCTTAGTCGGAACAACACCGAGGTCATAGAGGAATTTGTGCCAGAAACGAGCATAGAGCAAGTGAAGTACAGCATGCTCTGCACCACCCACGTAGATATCTACTGGCAACCATTGTTTGAGGAGGTCCTCATCAGCCAATTTCTCAGTATTGTGCGGGTCAATATAGCGGAGGTAGTACCAGCTTGAACCAGCCCATTGTGGCATGGTGTTGGTTTCACGACGACCTTTGACACCATCTTCACGCGTCACTTCAAGCCAGTCGGTCAAGTTAGCCAATGGGCTTTCCCCAGTACCTGAAGGACGGATATCCTTGGTGACTGGCAAGACAAGTGGCAATTCACTTTCAGGAACAGCTGTTGAAGTCCCATCTTCCCAATGAATGATTGGGATCGGCTCGCCCCAGTAACGTTGACGGCTAAAGAGCCAGTCGCGGAGACGGTAGGTCACCTTCTCTTGCCCACAACCTTTTTCTTCCAACCAAGCCACAATCTTAGCAATTGCGTCTTCTTTATTCAAGCCATCTAGGAAGTCTGAATTGACATGAAGACCATCTTCTGTGTAGGCAGCTTCTGCTACATTTCCACCTTCAAGCACTTCTACGATTGGAAGGTCAAATTGTTTGGCAAATTCCCAGTCACGTTGGTCGTGGGCAGGAACAGCCATTACCGCACCTGTACCATAGCTAACAAGAACATAGTCGGCAATCCAGATTGGAATTTCCTTGCCATTGACAGGGTTGATGGCATAAGCACCCGTCCAAACCCCTGTTTTTTCCTTGGCAAGGTCGGTACGAGCCAAGTCAGACTTGAGACTAGCTTGGTGTTTGTAGTCAGCTACTGCCTCAGCTTGCTCTGAGCTTGTGATGGCATCTACTAGTTCATGCTCAGGAGCCAAGACTGTGAAAGTCGCACCGAAAAGAGTGTCAGGACGAGTCGTAAAGACTGTGAATTCCTTGTCTGTTCCCTTAACTTTAAAGGTTACATTGGCACCAGTTGATTTACCAATCCAGTTGCGTTGCATATCCTTGATAGATTCTGGCCAATCCAACTCATCCAAGTCATTAAGCAATCGCTCTGCATAGGCCGTGATTTTAAGCATCCATTGACGCATCGGTTTGCGGACAACTGGATAGCCTCCACGCTCAGACGTTCCGTCAGGAAGGACTTCTTCGTTGGCGATAGCTGTTCCCAACTCTTCAACCCAGTTTACAGGCACTTCGGCTTCATAGGCCAAGCCTTTTTCGTAAAGCTTAGTGAAAATCCATTGCGTCCACTTATAGTAGTTTGGATCTGTTGTGTTAACCTCACGATCCCAGTCATAAGAGAAGCCAAGCGCATTGATTTGACGTTTGAAGTTGGCAATGTTTTCCGCTGTGAATTCTGCTGGGTCATTCCCTGTATCCATGGCGTATTGCTCTGCAGGCAAACCAAAAGCATCCCAACCCATTGGGTGAAGGACATTGTAACCTTGGGCACGTTTGTAACGGCTAAGGATATCAGTCGCTGTATAACCTTCTGGGTGTCCTACGTGCAGACCTGCTCCAGACGGGTAAGGGAACATGTCAAGCGCATAAAACTTCGGTTTTGAGGCATCTGTTCCTGTCTTAAATGTATGATGTTCTGCCCAGTAGCCCTGCCACTTAGGTTCAATTTCTTTATGATTGTAAAAACTCATGGTCTCTCTCCAATTTTGTGATGTTACTATTATACCATTTTTGAGGGAATTTGAAAGACGAGAAATGTTCTTTTAGACTTGGATAACAAGAAATACTGAGTCGCAAATCCAACTTATTTAACAGGAAAAAAATTAGCTCCCACTTGGAGCTAACTTCTATTGATTATTTGTCTCTTGTAGCTACTTCCCCTAACTTCTTTAACTCATAATTCCCATTTTAGATTTCTTTAAGGTTTTTATTATATGATGTAGAACTCTGTAATTAAAAACATTAGATGAACAAGCAGAGAATAATGTTCGTAAAAAGGAGAAAAATTATGAAAAAAATACTATCACTTCTCTCTTTCAGCTGGATATTTCTACTTTTGTCAGGATGTTCTTCAACAACCGAAGCTGAAACTAGCATTGAAAATGATACAGATAAGACTTTAGTTATCTATTCGCCTAACCCTGAAGATCTTATTGAAGAAACAATCCCAGCCTTCGAAGAAAAATATGGCATCAAGGTTGATTTAGTCCAAGCTAGTACTGGTGAATTATTCAAGAAAGCAGAGGCTGAGAAAGAAGCTCCTGTAGCCGATGTCATTTTCGGAGGTTCCTACGCACTCTTCTCTTCTAACGAAAAACTCTTTGAGCCCTATACCTCCCCAGAAAACGACCAAATTATCCCAGAATATCAGAATAAAACAGGATTCTACACTCCATACACTCTTGATGTCAGTGTTCTGATTGTCAATTCAGCTTTAACTAAAGATATTAAAATTGAAGGCTATGATGATTTACTTAATCCTAAATTAAAAGGAAAGATTGCTACTGCTGATCCAAGTAATTCTTCTAGTGCCTTTGCTCAATTAACAAACATGCTTGTGGATCAAGGCGGCTATGAAAATGAGCAAGCTTGGACATATGTGAAAAATCTATTTAGCTTAGTAGATGGGAAAATTGCTTCTAGTTCTTCAAATGTCTACAAATCAGTCGCTGACGGAGAAATGGCTGTCGGACTCACCTATGAAGATCCTGCATTGAAACTCTTAAACGATGGCGTTGATGTAAAAGTCATTTATCCAAAAGAAGGAACCGTCTTTTTGCCTGGTAACGCAGCTATTATCAAAAACGCCAAACACATGGAAAACGCTAAAAAATTTATCGATTTCCTTCTTTCTCAAGACATTCAGGATAAACTAGGAACTGAAACAACCATCAGACCCATTCGAAAAAATGCTAAAACCAATAAAAATATGAAATCAATGACAGAAATCAATATCGCCACTGAAGATTCAGATTATGTCATCCAAAATAAATCAGCTATTCTTAAAAAGTACAATGATATTTTCACCAATATTCAATCGAAACAGTAAAAGAGGTTCACTATGAGTGAAATCAAAATTATTAACGCAAAAAAAATCTACCACGACATTCCTGTCATTGAGAATTTAAACGTTACGATTCCAAAAGGAAGTCTTTTCACCATTCTTGGACCTTCAGGTTGTGGAAAAACGACCCTTCTTCGAATGATTGCAGGCTTCAACAGTATTGAAGGCGGAGAATTTTACTTCGATGATACTAAAATAAATAATATAGAACCCAGCAAACGCAACATCGGCATGGTTTTTCAAAACTACGCTATTTTCCCACATTTGACTGTCCGAGATAATGTTGCTTTTGGTCTTAAACAAAAAAAGGTTCCAAAAGATGAATTAGTTCAACAAACTAATAAATATCTGGAACTAATGCAAATTGATCAATACGCAGATCGAAAGCCCGATAAGCTCAGTGGTGGACAACAACAACGTGTCGCCTTAGCACGTGCATTAGCTGTTAATCCAAGTGTTCTCCTCATGGACGAGCCACTTAGTAACCTGGATGCGAAACTTCGCTTAGATATGCGCCAAGTTATTCGAGAAATTCAACACGAAGTGGGAATTACAACTGTATATGTGACCCACGATCAAGAAGAAGCGATGGCTATTTCAGACCAGATTGCCGTTATGAAAGATGGGATCATCCAACAAGTCGGACGACCAAAAGAACTCTATCATAAACCAGCTAATGAGTTTGTGGCAACCTTTATTGGACGCACAAATCTCATCCCAGCCAAACTACAAAAAAAGAGCGACAGTGCTTATATCGTCTTCTCAGATGACTATGCCCTCCCTATGCCAGCTCTTGATCAAGCTAAGGAACAAGCTGTTCTTGTGAGTATCCGTCCCGAAGAGTTTATCAAAGATGAATCTGGAGATATTGAAGGAATCATTTCCGATAGTGTTTATCTTGGACTCACCACTGAATATTTTGTAAAGACTGCATTTTCTTTAAAAATACAGGTCAGCGAAGAATCAACTTTTGAAGAAGATCTTCAAAAAGGGGATCGAATTCGTCTACGAATCAATACTCAAAAGTTAAATGTCTTTTCTGCAGATGGTTCGCGTAATCTTATTACAGGAGTTGGCTATGAAAGGTAAAAAACTAAATATTTGGACATCCTCCTCATTCTTCATCTTTCTTACCTATCTTATTTTTCTTGTTTATCCAATTATTATTGTACTCAAGCAAGCACTCATACATGAAGGTCAATTCTCACTAGCTAATTTCGAGGATTTCTTTAGTAAATCCTATTACTCTGAGACACTGGTAAACAGTTTTAACGTCTCCATTACTTCTACTGTAACTTCCCTAGTTTTAGGGACCTTATTAGCTTACCTCTTTTCTATATATGACTTCAAAGGAAAGAAATTTTTACAGATATTGATTATTATCGCTTCCATGTCAGCTCCTTTCGTAGGGGCATACTCTTGGATTCTCTTGTTGGGACGAAATGGTGTCATCACTAAATTCTTGACAAATGCCCTTCATCTTCCAGCTATTGATATTTATGGCTTCAAAGGAATTGTACTTGTGTTTACACTCCAGCTATTCCCATTAGTTTTTCTATACGTGGCTGGAGCCATGAAAAGAATTGACCATTCTCTTCTTGAAGCCGCTGAAAATATGGGGGTATTTGGATTCAAACGTATGATAACAGTTATTTTGCCCCTTTTAGTTCCAACTTTACTTGCTGCTGCCCTACTCGTATTTATGAGAGCATTCTCCGACTTCGGAACTCCTATGTTAATTGGTGAAGGATATCGAACTTTCCCTGTTTTAATTTATAATCAATTCATTAGTGAGGTTGGCGGAAATTCTGCTTTTGCATCTGCTTTAGCAATCATGGCGATTATAATTGCTTTAACAATCTTTCTTATTCAAAAATATATTTCCAATCGCTATAGTTTCAGCATGAATTCTCTCCATCCAATTGAGCCGAAAAAAATTACAAAAGGAAAAATGGTAGCAATTTATGCAACAGTTTACGGAATTGTCTTATTTTCTGTTCTACCTCAATTATTTTTGATTTATACCTCTTTCCTAAAAACATCAGGTATGGTATTTGTCAAAGGCTATTCTCTAAACAGTTACAAGATTGCCTTCAATCGCATGGGAGCTACTATTTTTAATACGATTCGCATTCCTTTGATTGCTTTGATTCTAGTTGTTTTATTTGCATCATTTATCTCCTACCTAGCTGTTAGAAAACGAAATTTGTTTACAAACTTAATTGATAGCCTTAGTATGGTACCTTATATCGTACCAGGAACAGTTCTCGCATTGCCTTTATCTCTTCATTCAATACAGGTATCTTCGGAAGTGGCTTCCTTATGATTACAGGAACAGCCTTCATCTTGATTATCTCCTTATCTGTAAGAAGACTCCCTTATACAATCCGCTCATCTGTTGCTAGCTTACAACAAATAGCACCTAGTATTGAAGAAGCAGCTGAGAGTTTAGGAAGTAGCCGTCTCAATACTTTCAGTAAAATCACTGTTCCAATGATGTTACCCGGTATTATTTCTGGATCTATTCTATCATGGGTAACAATGATTTCAGAACTATCTACTTCTATCCTGCTATATAATGCCAAAACAAAAACTATGACCGTAGCTATCTACACTGAAGTACTTCGTGGAAATTATGGCGTAGCAGCTGCTTTGTCAACTATCCTCACTGTCTTGACAGTTACTTCATTATTACTATTTATGAAAATTTCTAAAAACAGTAGCATTACCCTCTAGTTTTCCCCTATCAAAAACAGCCAAAAGGATATCCCTTGGCTGTTTTTTCTTATTTTGATATGGTTATCAAATCTCTAGTTTATCGCAAGCAGTTCTATTTTGACTGAATAGAGGGCTCTTCCATCTTCTCACGTCCCAGTTCCCGATAACGACGGTCACCGACAACTTCTACACTAAACTGGCCATCCTCATATTCAAGGATCGTCACGCTACCATTATCTAGACCATGCGGATGCATGCCATTGATTAGATAAACAATGGTACCAATGGTCATTCCATGGCTTACGACGAGAGCATTGCCCCCACCTTGTTCTTCCATTTCTTTGGCAATCGCTTCAAAGCCTTCCTTGATTCGACCACTGAGTTTTTCCCAACCTTCAGCCCAGCCTGCAGTATCAACCTCAACTAGACCTTCTGCTAGCTCTGCATAGGACAACTGGTGAACATGGTCCACATTAAAAATACGAGGAATCAAGCCCATAAAGAGGTCCCCATCATAGGCCCCATCAAAACTACCAAAGCACCACTCTCTGATGCGCTTGTCCATGCGGTAAGGGATTTTCCCCTGCAAGCCAAGTTCTTCTAGGATAATTCCCATAGTTTGAATGGTGCGCCCTGAATCACTGGAATAAGCGCGGTCAAATTGTAAACCAGACTCTCTCAAGCCAATTCCCAGTTCATGGATTCCCAACTCACCTTCTGCAGTCAGAGGTGTATCACTCCATCCTTGAGCACGTCCAATGGTGTTAAACATCGTTTTCCCATGACGGACCAAGTACAATCTTACTTTAGACATTTTCTATCCTCCATTTTCTTCTATTATACCATGGATCAAAGAAATATTCGGCTTTCAAAAGCAAAGCCAACATTTGTAAATTATCCAAAAGAAAAGCTACCCTCATGGTAGCTTCCCTAGGAGATTATTATGAAAAAGTTTAGGATTTCTATTAAATAAAGTTAGGAGGTCTTTATTTAATGATTATAGTATACACAGCCATCCTTAAACTCAACTTAAATCCTCTCTCTTTTTTATTAATTTTTAAAACTATGGATTGGAGCTGGGATTTGCCCACCGCGAGAAATGAAATCAACAGACGAAGCCCCGTTGACTTTCATCACTGGAGCTGTCCCTAGCAAACCACCAAACTCAATCATATCGCCTTCTTTGCCTTTTGGAATAATACGAACAGCTGTCGTTTTCATGTTAATAACACCGATTGCCGCCTCATCCGCAATCATAGCTGCAATGGTTTCAGCAGGCGTATCTTCCGGAATGGCAATCATATCCAGTCCAACTGAACAGATAGCAGTCATGGCTTCTAGTTTCTCTAAATTCAGAGAGCCATTTTGCACCGCAGCAATCATACCCTCATCTTCAGAAACGGGGATAAAAGCACCTGATAAGCCACCAACCTGGTTACAAGCCATGACTCCGCCCTTCTTAACTTGGTCATTCAAAAGAGCGAGGGCAGCAGTCGTCCCATGCGTTCCTACTGTTTCTAGACCCATTTCCTCCAGTACTCGAGCCACAGAATCGCCAACTGCAGGAGTTGGTGCCAAGCTTAGGTCTACAATCCCAAAGTCGACTCCAAGGCGTTCACTCGCCATTTGCCCAACTAGCTGACCGATACGAGTAATCTTGAATGCCGTTTTCTTGACTGTTTCCGCTACTACATCAAAGCTCTGTCCACGAACTTTTTCCAAGGCACGCTTGACAACACCAGGGCCCGAAACTCCAACATTAATGATAACATCTGCTTCACCAACACCGTGGAAAGCCCCCGCCATAAAAGGATTGTCCTCAACAGCATTAGCAAATACGACCAACTTGGCCGCACCCATATCTGATAGCGCAGCTGTTTCCTTGATGATACGCCCCATATCTGCAACTGCAGTCATGTTGATACCTGACTTGGTTGAACCAATATTGACAGACGAACAGACCTTGTCTGTCTCAGCTAGAGCACGGGGGATAGAATTGATGAGTATCTCATCACCTTTTTGATAACCCTTTTGTACCAAGCAGAGAATCCACCAATAAAATCAACACCGATCTCCTTGGCAGCCTTGTCAAGAGCCTTTGCCAAAACAAGATAGTCCGTCGCATCAGTCGCTGCACCAATTAAAGAAATCGGAGTCACCGATACCCGTTTATTAACAATAGGAATCCCAAGTTCTGCAGCAATTTCGTCTCCTACAGCCACTAAATTTGCAGCTTTAGTGGTGATTTTTTGGTAAATCTTTTCAGCAGCACGTTCAATATCTGGATCAATACAATCCAAAAGGGAAATCCCCATGGTGATGGTTCTGATATCGAAGTTCTGCTCCTCGATCATGGCAATGGTTTCTGTAACTTGTCTAATATCCATAGCCACCTCCTAGATATTATACATAGCGTCAAAAATCGCCGCACTTTGAATATTTATTTTGACATTCAAGGTCTGACCGAAAGTTTCAAACTCATTTCGAAGATAAGTGAAATCCTGTTTTTCGTCACTAGAAACGACCGCCATCATAGTAAAGTATTCATCCAACACCGTCTGAGAAATATCGTCAATATTCAAACCCAACTCTGCAATCTTAGTAGACACGCCTGCAACGATCCCAGCCTTGTCCTTACCAACCACTGTAATAATAGCCTTCATCCTTATACCCCATTTCTACGATTTTTAGAAAACCTGAACGTTTTTAATTTTCTTTTTTCCTAGTATAGCATATTTCCATAGAAAATACTAAAAAACGCCTGCTTACGAAGTTGTTCTTAAGAAAAAAACAATTTCGTAAACAAGCGTCTACCCTATCAAATGATGATGAGTGTTCCCGCTAGGACATAAGTCCCAGCGGTAGACCAGAGCTAGACTAAGAGCACAAGACTCCATCATCATAACACTCAACAAAATTGATGATTTTATACTAATTCGATGATCGCCATTGGCGCAGCATCACCACGACGTGGTTCAGTTTTAAGGATACGAGTGTATCCACCGTTACGTTCAGCATAACGAGGTGCGATTTCTGAGAACAATTTTTGAAGTGCTGTAGTAGAAGTGTACTTATCAGTTGCTTCATCATAGTTTTCAGATGCGATTTCATTACGTACGAAAGCAGCTGCTTGACGACGTGCATGCAAATCACCACGTTTACCTAGAGTAATCATTTTTTCAACAGTTTTACGGATTTCTTTAGCACGAGCTTCAGTTGTCACGATTGATTCGTTGATCAAAAGGTCAGTTGTCAAATCGCGAAGCATTGCTTTACGTTGTGAGCTAGTGCGTCCTAGTTTACGGTAAGCCATGTATTCCTCCTTTATTTATCTTTTAATCCAAGACCCAAGTCAATGAGTTTGAGTTTCACTTCTTCCAAACTCTTGCGTCCAAGATTTCGTACTTTCATCATCTCTGCTTCAGATTTTTCTGTCAAATCATGCACAGTATTGATACCGGCACGTTTCAAACAGTTGTATGAACGCACAGACAAGTCCAGTTCCTCAATCGTACGATCCAAAATACGATCGTCAGATTCAGTATCAGCTTCTTTCATCACTTCAGTTGACTTAGCAATCTCAGTAAGATTTGTAAACAAATCAAGATGTTCTGTCAAGATACGTGCTGAAAGCCCTAAAGCATCTTCTGGAATAATTGTTCCATTAGTCAAGATTTCAAGGGTTAATTTGTCAAATCCATCATTGCTACCTACACGAGCAGGCTCTACTTGATAGTTGACTTTTGTAACTGGTGTATAAATAGAATCTACAGCAAGTGTTCCAACTGGTGCATTATCTTTTTTGTTTTCATCAGCAGGTACATATCCACGACCACTGTTAACAGTCATTGTCGCTTTTAGAGAAGAACCTTCACCGATTGTAAAGAGATAATGATCTGGATTTACAATTTCAATATCACTATCAGTCAAAATGTCTCCAGCTGTAATTTCAGCAGGACCTTCAACGTCAAGCTCAATGATTTTTTCGTCTTCAACGTATGTTTTCACTGCAATCCCTTTAATGTTCAGAATGATTTGCATCACGTCTTCACGAACACCTGGAACTGTGTCGAACTCATGCAAGACACCTTCAATGTTGATAGATGTCACTGCTGCTCCTGGTAGAGAAGCTAGTAGTACACGACGAAGAGAGTTACCAAGAGTTGTACCGTAACCACGTTCAAGTGGTTCGATTACAAACTTGCCATAATCTTTATTTTCATCAATTTTTGTTATATTTGGTTTTTCAAACTCAATCATTTAGTTACTCCCTCTTAAACGAAAAGCAGTGTAATGCGATGATTATACACGGCGACGTTTTGGAGGACGAGCACCATTGTGTGGCACTGGAGTCACATCACGAATTGCTGTTACTTCAAGACCAGCGGCAGCAAGCGCACGAATAGCTGACTCACGACCAGAACCTGGACCTTTTACAGTAACTTCAACTGATTTAAGACCGTGTTCTTGTGCAGATTTAGCAGCAGCTTCAGAAGCCATTTGAGCAGCGAATGGTGTAGATTTACGAGAACCTTTGAAACCAAGAGCACCAGCTGATGACCAAGCAATTGCATTACCATGCACATCAGTAATCATAACAATAGTGTTATTAAATGTAGCGTGAATATGAGCAATACCAGATTCGATATTCTTTTTCACACGACGTTTACGTGTTGGTTTAGCCAAGACTTTTACCTCCTATATTATTTTTTCTTACCAGCAATCGCAACAGCTTTACCTTTACGAGTGCGAGCGTTGTTTTTAGTGTTTTGTCCACGGACAGGAAGTCCACGACGGTGACGAATACCACGGTAAGAACCGATCTCCATCAAACGTTTGATGTTCAAGTTTACTTCACGACGAAGGTCACCTTCAACTTTGATTGCATCCACTTCACGACGGATAGCATCTTCTTGATCTGATGTAAGGTCACGTACACGAACATCTTCTGAGATTCCAGCAGCAGCCAAAATTTTCTTAGATGTTGCAAGTCCGATACCATAAACGTAAGTCAATGAGATTACTACGCGTTTGTCATTTGGAATGTCAACTCCAGCAATACGAGCCATGTTTTCTCCTTTCTATCTTATCCTTGACGTTGTTTGTGTTTTGGATTTGCTGGGCAAATTACCATAACACGACCATTACGACGAATTACTTTACAGTATTCGCAAATTGGTTTGACCGATGGTCTTACTTTCATTTCTTATCCCTCCAAGTTTTTCGATTATTTAAAGCGGTAAGTGATACGTCCACGTGTCAAGTCATATGGACTCATCTCGACAGTAACACGATCTCCCGCTAAAATACGAATATAGTTTTTACGAATTTTACCAGAAACTGTTGCTAAAATCTGATGTCCATTTTCAAGTTCAACCGTAAACATTGCGTTAGGCATTGTATCGACTACTTTGCCTTCAACTTCAATCACATCGTCTTTTGCCACGCAAAAGCACCTCCATAAATTTCGATTCGATGCCTCTGAAAACAGAGACAACAATTATAAGTCAGACTATCTCAGTATAACATTTGTAGCGATTTTTTGCAAGTGTGAAAAACGCTTTATTTCAAATTTGTCAATACTTTTTCGATGTCTTTGAACACATCATTGATATCTTGATTTCCTTCGATATCGTGGACCAATCCTTTGGCACGGTAGTGAGCAATGATTGGTTCACCTTGGGCGATATTCACATCCAAACGACGCTTCACTGTCTCAGGTTTGTCATCTTCGCGTTGGTAGTAATCTTCTTCTTTGTAGTCAACTGGTGGGTTGAAAACTTTGTGGAAGGTTTCACCTGTTTCGCGGTGGATGATACGGCCACTCAAACGTTCTAAGAGACAATCTGGATTCACTTCGATGTTAATCACACCTTCCAGTTCGATACCGAGTTCCGCCAATGTTTTGTCCAAGGCATGAGCTTGTTCAATCGTACGTGGGTAACCATCCAACAAGAAACCTGTTTCCTTGATGTCATCCTGTGAAAGGCGTTCTTTAACGATTCCATTTGTAACTTCATCTGGAACCAACTCACCTTTGTCAATATAAGACTTCGCAAGTACACCCATTTCAGTTTGATTTGCCATAGCAGCACGGAACATATCCCCAGTTGAAATGTGTGCCACGTGGAATTGCTCCACAATTTTAGTTGCTTGCGTTCCCTTACCTGCTCCAGGTAAGCCCATAATCAAAAGATTCATGATAGGATCTCCTTATTTTGTATTTAAATAGAAGCAGAAATCTCTTTCAACCCCTATTTAAAAACAAAATAGAAGAGGGGAGACGAAAATCTCTCTGATAGATAGACCTTCATACTCCACTCTCTAAGCAAAAGTAATCTTGCTTTTATTCTGTTTTGTCCATGAAACCAACATACTTACGTTTCAATAGGTAACCTTCAAGTTGTTTGATTCCTTCGATACCGGTTGAGATAATGATCAAAAGACTAGTTCCCCCAAAAGCAACAGCTTCTGAAAGACCAAAGACATCTTTTGCCACAATCGGCAAGATTGAAATCACACCAAGGAAGATTGATCCGACAGTCGCAAGGCGACGAAGAAGTTTCGACATGAACTCTTCAGTACCCTTACCAGGACGGACACCATGAATGTAGGCTCCACTCTTTTGCAAGTTTTCTGCTGCCTTCTCTGGATTGATCTGTACAAATGTATAGAAGAATGTAAAGAGAATGATTAGCAAGGCATACATAGCAACACCAGTCGGAGATGTTGTAGATAACATTTCCTGTGCTGTACGTACCCAAGCCCAATCATGACCTGTAGCACTCAAAAATTGAAGAATGGCTGCAGGTGCTGCTGTGATGGAACTTGCAAAGATAACTGGGATAACCCCCGCTGGATTTACCTTCAATGGAAGGTATGAGCTTGATGGGGCTCCTTGAGCAACTTTTGTATATTGGATTGGAATTTTATATTCTGCCTGTTGAACAAAGGTTGTAAAGTAAACAATCAACAAGACAGCGATAATCAAAATAACGACAAAGATAATAGATGAAGTCAAACGGCTACTTGGAATATTGACGAAGTAGTCAACATAAATGCCTTTAATCATCTCAGGAATTGAAGCAACAATACCTGCAAAGATAATCATAGAAACACCATTTCCGTATCCCTTATCTGTAATTTGTTCCCCGAGCCAAGTTACAATCATACTACCTGCTGTGAGGATAATACCAATAGTAACAAAAACTTGTGGAGTTAAAGCTGTCGTTAATAATTTCGCTCCAGATAGAGTATTAAATCCTGCTGTAATCCCGATAGATTGAACAAATGCAAGCACAAGTGCAATATAACGAGTAGCTTGGTTTAGTTTTCTCCGTCCTACTTCCCCTTGTTTGCCCCATTCTACAAACTTCGGTAAAATATCCATTTGTAGCAATTGAACAACGATGGAAGCAGTGATATACGGACTTACTCCGAGTGCAAAAACGGAGAAGTTCTTCATGGCATTCCCTGAAACAAGACTAAGCATGTTCAAGAAAGATAAACCACTAAGAGCTTCCAAACTTTTTGCATTCACACCTGGAACAGTAATACTTGTCCCAATACGGAAAACAAGAATGATAAAAATTGTAAAAAGAATTTTTGATCGAACTTGTTTAACCTTGAGCGCTTCTTTTAGTAATTTAAAAAACATGGGTCACCTCTCTTAGATGACTTCTACAGAACCACCTTTAGCAGTGATAGCTTCCTCAGCTGATTTAGAGAATTTAGCTGCTTTCACAGTCAATTTCTTAGTCAACTCACCGTTACCAAGAATTTTAACTCCTGATTTTTCAGCTTTCACAATTCCTGCTTCGATAAGTACAACTGGAGTTACTTCTGCACCGTCTTCAAAGACGTTCAATTGGTCAAGGTTTACAATTGCATATTCTTTAGCGTTGATATTAGTGAATCCACGTTTTGGAAGACGACGGAACAATGGAGTTTGTCCACCTTCAAAACCAAGGCGAACTCCGCCACCGCTACGAGCTTTTTGACCTTTTTGACCGCGACCAGATGTTTTACCGTTACCTGATGAAGTACCACGACCAACACGGTTACGTACTTTACGAGAACCTTCTGCAGGTTTCAATTCATGAAGTTTCATTATATTTTCTCCTCTTTTGTAAAATGCTAGCGCCGATAAGAGAGAAAAGGTTGTCTCCCTTATCAACTCGCCTATACATGGTCATCTTAGATGACTATACCTAGTTTTAGGGGATGAGTATTGCCACATCCCCTAAAAATTCATTAGTTTACTTCTTCAACTGTTACCAAGTGAGATACTGCAGTGATCATACCACGGATAGCAGCGTTGTCTTCTTTGATAACAGAGCTGTTCAATTTGCCAAGTCCAAGTGCTACAACAGTTTTACGTTGTGATGGAATGCGTCCGATTGGAGACTTAGTCAAAGTAATTTTAATTTGAGCCATTTTATCCCCTTTCTTATGCCAAATCAGAAACTGAAATACCACGAAGGGCAGCAACTTCTTCAGCGCGTTTCAATTGTTTCAAACCTTCAACAGTTGCGCGAACAATGTTGATTGGAGTGTTAGAACCAAGTGATTTAGATGTAATATCTGCCACACCTGCCAATTCCACAACGGCACGAACTGCACCACCAGCGGCAACCCCAGAACCTTCTACAGCAGGTTTCAACAATACTTTAGCTCCACCGAATTCTGAAAGAACTTCGTGTGGGATTGTTGTCCCAACCATAGGAACTTCAATCAAGTTTTTCTTAGCATCTTCTACTGCTTTGCGGATTGCTTCTGGAACTTCTTGAGCTTTACCAGTACCAAATCCTACGCGACCGTTGTGGTCACCAACAACAACAAGAGCTGCGAAACGAAGACGACGTCCACCTTTAACAACTTTTGTAACACGGTTGACAGCAACTACGCGTTCTTCTAATTCAACTGCATTGTCTTTAAATGCCATTTTCTAGTGTCCTCCTATTAGAATTTCAATCCGTTTTCACGAGCTGCATCAGCCAAAGCTTTCACACGTCCGTGATATAGATATCCACCGCGGTCGAACACCACTTCTGAAATACCTTTAGCGTTTGCACGTTCTGCAACGAGTTTACCGACAGTAACGGCTTGTTCAGTTTTAGTTCCTTTTGAAACTTCTTTGTCAAGAGTTGAAGCACTTGCGAGCGTTACACCCGCTACGTCATCAATCACTTGAGCGTAGATGCCTGTATTAGAACGGAATACGTTCAAACGTGGGCGATCAGCAGTTCCAGAGAGTTTTCCGCGAACGCGACGGTGGCGTTTTTGGCGGAGTTTGTTTTTATCTGGTTTAGAAATCACAGTTTTCACCTCTTTAGTTTTAAATCGTGTGCTATGCACTAAGTTGGAAAATAGGTTGGTGGTTAAAAATCAACCACTCAACATTATTTACCTGTTTTACCTTCTTTACGTCGAACGAATTCACCAACGTAACGGATACCTTTACCTTTATATGGTTCTGGTGAACGAAGGCTACGTACGTAAGCAGCTGTTTGACCAACTACTTCTTTTGAAATTCCGCTAACAACGATTGTTGTTGGGTTTGGAAGTTCAAAAGTAATTCCTTCTGGAGCTTCAACTTCGTCTGGATGAGATTTACCAACAGCCAAAACAAGTTTAGATCCTTGAAGTTGTGCACGGTAACCAACCCCGCGCATTTCAAGTTCTTTCTTGAATCCTTCTGATACACCAACAACCATGTTGTTCAAAAGGGCACGAGTAGTTCCGTGGATTGTTTTCATTTCTTTTGAATCGTTTGGACGGTGAAGAGTTACTTCAGTACCTTCCACACGAATTTCAATATCTTTTGAGAACTCACGAGTAAGTTCTCCTTTAGGTCCTTTTACAGTTACAACGTTGTCATTGTTAGTGATTTCAACACCAGCAGGCAACACGATAACTTTATTACCAATACGTGACATATTTTTATTCTCCTGTTAAATTGTCAGGCCATAACGGCCAGTTTTCACGGGGTTAAAGATACTTATTGAGTTCAATAGCTAAATTGAACACGCTCTAAGAACTGTGCAAAATAGATAAGTTGGCTTGTTTGTAAACAAACTTCTCCAACTTCCTAATTTTGCTTTGTTCTTTACGAGCTTTGTATCTTGATTTTACCAAACGTAAGCGATAACCTCACCACCAACGTTCTTTTGGCGAGCTTCTTTATCAGTAAGCAAACCTTCAGAAGTTGAAAGGATAGCAATTCCAAGTCCGTTAAGAACTTTTGGAAGATCTTCACGTTTTTTGTAGACACGAAGTCCTGGTTTAGAAACACGTTTCAAGTTAGTGATAACTTTTTCACCGTTTGGTCCGTATTTAAGGAATACACGGATGATGCCTTGTTTGTCATCTTCGATGATTTCTACGTTCTTAACAAAACCTTCGCGTTTAAGGATTTCAGCAATCCCTTTTTTGATGTTTGATGCAGGTACTTCAAGTACTTCGTGTTTCGCTTGGTTAGCGTTACGAATACGAGTTAGGAAGTCTGCGATTGGGTCAGTCATAACCATTTTGTTTTTCTCCTCTTACTAGTAGTTTGCAAGTTGCACTTGCTAGTTAATACATGATACAAAGAGCGTAAAAGCAAGAGCAAAAATAGGCAATTTGATGCAGGAGCGATGCTCCAAAGAAAATTGGTCTTTTTTGCCAAAGCTGTAGCTCGTGTTCAAATTGACAAGTCCAACTGAACCCGGGCTAAACTCTGTGTGAAAAAGATAAACTTTCCTAGAAACTTCAGTTTCTTCGTCAAGTTTCCTATTTTCACTTGGAGTTTTGATGCCCTTGATATCTTAAATTACCAAGATGCTTTTGTTACACCAGGAATTTGTCCTTTGTAAGCTAATTCACGGAAGCAAACACGGCAAAGTTTAAATTTGCGGTAAACTGAATGTGGACGACCACATTTTTCACAACGAGTATAAGCTTGAGTAGAGAACTTCGCTGGACGTTTGTTCTTAGCAATCATTGATTTTTTAGCCATTAGATTTACCTCCTATATTATTTTGCAAAAGGCATTCCAAGGCCTGTAAGCAATGCACGTGACTCTTCGTCAGTGTTAGCAGTTGTTACGATAACGATGTCAAGACCACGAGTTTTGTCAACGTCATCAAAGTTGATTTCTGGGAAGATCAATTGTTCTTTCACACCAAGAGTGTAGTTTCCGCGTCCATCAAATGATTTTGTTGGAACACCGTGGAAGTCACGCACACGTGGAAGTGAAACTGAAACCAATTTGTCCAAGAATTCGTACATACGTTCACCACGAAGGGTAACTTTTGCACCGATCGCTACACCTTCACGAAGACGGAAGCCGGCGATTGATTTTTTAGCTTTAGTGATAAGTGGTTTTTGACCTGAGATAAGTGCCAATTCTTCAGCAGCTTTTTCAAGACTTTTAGCGTTTGATACAGCTTCACCAACACCCATGTTCAAAACGATCTTATCTACTTTAGGCACAGCCATCACTGATGAGTAGTTGAATTGTTCTGTCAAAGCAGGAACTACTTCATTAAGATATTTTTCTTTTAAACGATTTGCCATTATACTTCTCCTTTCCTTCGTGATTAATCAAGCACTTCGCCTGATTTTTTGTTGTAGCGAACTTTTTTACCGTCTACAAATTTGTAACCAACACGACCAGCCACACCATTTTTGTCCAATACTTGAACGTTTGATACGTGGATAGCTGCTTCTTTCTCGATGATACCACCTTGAGGAAGCTCGTTAGTTGGACGTTGGTGTTTCTTAACGATGTTCACACCTTCAACGATAACTTTGTTTACTTTTGGAAGGGCAGTAAGGACAACAGCTTCTGTTCCCTTATCTTTACCAGCGATTACGCGAACTTTGTCGCCTTTTTTTACAAACATTAGGTTTCTCCTTGATTTTTCTTACGCCCATAAGGGCACCCTAGCTTTAAGCTAGGGGACTAGTTTGTTTGTTTTTGCTCTGCGAAAATCAAAGCAATCCTTCGTCAGTTTCAACTCACCTAACTTAAGTTATGCTTTCGTCTTACTTCCTAGACTTGTTTTAATTTTCTTTGAGCAACCAATTAAAGTACTTCTGGAGCAAGTGACACGATCTTCATGAAGCCACCTTCACGCAATTCACGTGCAACTGGGCCAAAGATACGTGTTCCGCGAGGAGTTTTGTCTTCACGGATGATAACTGCTGCGTTTTCGTCAAATTTGATGTATGAACCATCAGCACGACGAGCACCTGATTTAGTACGAACGATAACAGCTTTTACAACGTCACCTTTTTTAACCGCACCACCAGGAGTAGCTTGTTTTACAGATGCCACGATAACATCACCGATGTTTGCAAATTTACGTCCTGAACCACCAAGAACTTTGATAGTCAAGATTTCGCGCGCACCGCTGTTGTCTGCGACTTTCAAACGAGTTTCTGTTTGAATCATTTCAGTTTTCTCCTTTCAGGTTTGATTAGATGATGACCGCTTCTTCAACAACTTCTACAAGACGGAAACGTTTTGTAGCTGAAAGCGGACGAGTTTCCATGATACGTACGATATCGCCTTCTTTGGCAACATTGTTTTCATCATGTGCTTTGTATTTCTTAGAGTAGTTAATACGTTTACCATAGACTGGGTGGTTACGTTTTGTTTCAACTACAACTGTGATTGTCTTGTCCATTTTGTCAGATACAACACGTCCAACAAGAACTTTACGATTATTGCGTTCCATTGAAATTTCTCCTTCCCTAGTCTATTATTTCGCTTCAGATTGAACTGTTTTGATACGAGCGATTTGTTTTTTAACTTCTTTCAAGCGAGCTGTTTGTTCCAATTGACCAGTAGCAGCTTGGAAACGAAGTTCAAACAATTCTTTTTTCAATTCGTTTTCGCGCTTCGCGAGATCTTCTTGAGAAAGACCACGAAGTTCTTTAACAAATTCTTTTACTTCATTAAGTTTCATGCCTTCTCCTTATTCTGCTTCACGTTTTACAAATTTACATTTAACTGGCAATTTGTGGCTTGCAAGACGAAGCGCTTCGCGAGCGATTTCTTCAGATACACCAGCGATTTCGAACATCACTTTACCACGTTTAACTGGTGCTACCCAACCTTCAGGTGCCCCTTTACCAGATCCCATACGCACACCGATAGCTTTAGCAGTGTATGATTTGTGTGGGAAGATTTTAATCCAAACTTTACCACCACGTTTCATGTAACGAGTCATAGCGATACGAGCAGCTTCGATTTGGCGGTTAGTGATCCAGTGGCTAGTTGTAGCTTGAAGACCGTATTCACCGAATGCTACTTCTTTTCCACCTTTTGCTTCACCGCGCATTTTTCCACGGAATTCACGACGGTGTTTAACACGTTTAGGTACTAACATTGGTTATTTACCTCCTTTAGTGTTTTTACGAGCTGGAAGAACTTCACCACGGTAGATCCATACTTTAACACCAAGTTTACCGTATGTAGTATCTGCTTCTTCCCAAGCGTAATCGATATCTGCACGAAGTGTGTGAAGTGGAACAGTTCCTTCAGAGTATCCTTCAGCACGGGCGATATCTGCACCGTTCAAACGACCTGATACTTGAGTTTTAATTCCTTTAGCTCCAGCACGCATTGCACGTTGGATTGCTTGTTTTTGTGCACGACGGAAAGCGACACGTTGCTCCAATTGACGAGCAATTCCTTCACCTACAAGGTGAGCATCCAAATCAGGTTGTTTGATTTCGATGATGTTGATGTGTACTTGTTTTCCAGTCAATTTGTTAAGTTTTGCACGGAGTGCATCAACGTTAGCACCACCTTTACCGATAACCATACCTGGTTTAGCAGTGTGAAGTGAAACGTTAACTTTGTTTACTGCGCGTTCGATTTCGATAGTTGAAACTGCTGCGTCAGCAAGTTCTTTTTGAACGAATTTACGGATTGCAAGATCTTCATGAAGGTAATCCGCGTATTCTTTTTCAGCATACCATTTGGCATCCCAATCACGGATGATGCCGACACGCATACCAATTGGATGTACTTTTTGACCCACGATGTTACCTCCTTATTTTTCTGCAACAGCTACAGTGATGTGAGCTGTACGTTTGTTGATTGGTGAAGCTGAACCTTTCGCACGTGGACGGAAACGTTTCATAGTTGGTCCTTCGTTTGCGAATGCTTCAGATACTACCAAGTTAGCTTTGTCCAAACCAAAGTTGTTTTCAGCGTTAGCTACAGCTGAGTTCAAAACTTTCAAGATGATTTCAGCAGCTTTGTTTGGTGTGAATGTCAAGATTGCAATAGCATCGGCTACGCTTTTACCACGGATGTTGTCAAGAACAAGACGTGATTTACGAGGTGAAACACGTACTGTACGAGCCATTGCTTTAGCTGAAGTAATTTCTGCCATTTATGTTCTCCTTATTTTCTACGTGTTTTCTTGTCGTCTGCAGCGTGACCCTTGTAAGTACGAGTTGGTGCAAATTCACCAAGTTTGTGACCTACCATGTCTTCTTGAATGTAAACAGGTACGTGTTTACGTCCGTCATAAACTGCAATAGTGTAACCAATGAAACTTGGGAAGATCGTTGAACGACGTGACCAAGTTTTGATAACTTTTTTCTTTTCGTCGTTAGCTTGAGCTTCAACTTTTTTCATCAAATGCTCATCGACGAAAGGTCCTTTTTTAAGACTGCGTCCCATTTTTATTTTTTCTCCTTTAAATGTTGTACCACAGCGGCTTGCGCTCACATGGAGCGCTACCGAGCTGGCGGATTTCCTAGTTGCTTAGGCGACTAGTTTACTATTATTTCTCGTTGCGACGACGAACGATAAGTTTGTCAGATTTCGCTTTCTTGTTACGAGTTTTAAGACCAAGAGCAGGTTTGCCCCATGGAGTAGATGGTGCTTTACGTCCAACTGGTGCTTTACCTTCACCACCACCGTGTGGGTGATCGTTAGGGTTCATTACAGAACCACGAACTGTTGGGCGGATGCCTTTCCAACGGCTACGTCCTGCTTTACCAAGGTTTACAAGTCCATGTTGTTCGTTTCCGACAACACCAACTGTTGCACGACAAGTTCCAAGAATCATACGAACTTCGCCAGATTGAAGACGAACAAGAACATATTTACCTTCTTGACCCAATACTTGAGCAGAAGCTCCAGCTGCACGGACCAATTCTCCACCACGACCTGGTTTCAACTCGATATTGTGGATCAAAGTACCAACTGGGATATTAGCAAGTGGAAGAGCGTTTCCGACTTTGATATCTGCTTCAGGACCTGAAACGATACGTTGACCAACTTCAAGACCTTTTGGAGCGATGATGTATGCTTTCACACCGTCAGTGTAGTGTACAAGAGCGATGTTTGCAGAACGGTTTGGATCGTACTCGATTGTTTTAACAACTGCTTCAACGTTGTCTTTGTTACGTTTGAAGTCAACCAAACGGTAGAAACGTTTGTGTCCACCACCTTGGTGACGAACTGTGATACGACCGTTGTTGTTACGACCAGCCTTGCTCTTCAATGCAACAAGCAATGATTTTTCAGGAGTGCTTGTTGTGATTTCAGCGAAATCCAAAGAAGTCATATTACGGCGACCGTTTGTTGTTGGTTTATAAACACGAATTCCCACGATATTTCCTCCTTAGATTATTCAGCTTCAGCAGCAAACAACTCGATTGCTTTTGAATCAGCTGTAAGTGTGATGATAGCTTTTTTAGTTTTGTTAGTAAAACCAGTGTAACGTCCAACACGTTTAGCTTTTGGTTTTACGTTGATTGTGTTAACGTTGGCAACTTTAACACCTTCGAAAGCAGCTTCAACAGCTTGCTTGATCAAAAGTTTGTGTGCACGAGTGTCAACTTCAAATACATATTTTCCTGCTTCAAGTTGAGCCATTGAGCTTTCAGTGATGACAGGTTTTTTGATAACATCATACAAATTCATTATGCAAGAACCTCCTCGATTTTAGAGATAGCTGCTTGTGTGACAAGAAGTTTGTCGCTATTTGCGATGTCAAGAACACTTGCAGTTGTAGCAGTTGCAACTTTCACGTTTGGAAGGTTACGAGCTGAAAGAGCTGCGAATTCATTTCCTTCTTCAAGGATAACAAGAACTTTTGAATCGATGCTCAATGCTGCAAGAACTTTTGCAAATTCAGCAGTTTTTGGAGCTGTAAATGAAAGAGCGTCTACAGCTACGAATTTGTTTTCAGCAACTTTTTCAGAGTAAACTGATTTAAGAGCTAGGCGACGAACTTTTTGTGGAAGTTTGTAGCCGTATGAACGTGGAGTTGGTCCGAAGACAACGCCACCACCACGCCATTGTGGTGAGCGGATAGAACCTTGACGAGCACGTCCAGTTCCTTTTTGACGCCATGGTTTGCGTCCACCACCTGATACTGCAGAGCGGTTTTTAACAGCGTGTGTTCCTTGACGAAGGCTTGCGCGTTGGCTGATGATCACATCAAACACAACTGATTCATTTGGTTCAATACCAAATACTGCATCGTTAAGAACAACTTGGCCAGCTTCTTTACCAGTTTGGTCAAATAATGTTACGTTTGCCATTGTGACTGATTTCCCCTTTCTTTATTATTTACCAGCTTTAACTGCTGATTTGATAGTGATAAGAGATTTCTTAGCACCTGGTACGTTACCTTTGATAAGGATAACGTTCTTTTCTGGAACAACTTGTACAACTTCAAGGTTTTGAATTGTTACGCGGTCGCCACCCATACGTCCTGCAAGGTTTTTACCTTTGAATACGCGGTTAGGTGCAACAGGTCCCATAGAACCTGGACGACGGTGGTAACGAGAACCGTGAGCCATTGGTCCACGTGATTGTCCGTGGCGTTTGATAACACCTTGGAAACCTTTACCTTTAGAAGTACCAGTTACGTCAACAACGTCTCCAGCTGCGAATGTTTCAACTGTGATTTCAGCACCAACTTCCAAGCCTTCAACGTTTTTGAATTCACGAATGAAGCGCTTAGGAGCCGTGTTAGCTTTCGCTACATGTCCTTTAGCAGGTCTGTTGCTCAATACTTCGCGTTTGTCATCGAAACCAACTTGGATAGCGTTGTATCCGTCTGTTTCAACAGTTTTAACTTGAAGAACAACGTTTGGAGTTGCTTCAATAACTGTTACAGGGATCAATTCGCCAGCTTCAGTGAAGATTTGAGTCATTCCCACTTTTTTCCCTAAGATTCCTTTTGTCATGAGAAAATAGTTCCTTTTCTATATTTTTTATTCAAAAAGTTTTTAACGAGCGTTTTTCATGCTCAAGTCTAAGATACAAAGGGCGTCAAACTCAAAGTGAAAATAGGAAACTGACGCAGTGTCTAACAGACACTAGGAAGTTTATCTTTTTCACACCGAGTTTAGCCCGTGTTCAATTAAATTGAAACACCAGCCTCTGCTCTTTTATATTTTAGATTAAAGTTTGATTTCTACGTTTACACCACTTGGAAGATCCAATTTCATCAAGGCATCAACTGTTTTTTGAGTTGGGTTAACGATATCGATCAAACGTTTGTGTGTACGCATTTCAAATTGTTCGCGAGAGTCTTTGTATTTGTGAGTCGCACGAATAATTGTGTAGAGGCTACGCTCAGTTGGAAGTGGGATTGGCCCCGCAACTTGTGCACCTGTACGAGTAGCTGATTCTACGATTTTTGCAGCCGCTGTGTCAAGCGTACGGTGTTCGTAAGCTTTCAAACGGATACGGATTTTTTTGTTTGCCATCTTTTTCTCCTTTTCGTCTATTTAAGATAATAGGCTAGCTCCACAAGAAAACCGACGCGCGTTGCGTGGCAATGCAACCGAGCGTGTCGCAACCTCTTGCATCAAAGCTAAAGCTGTAATTTACAGCACCATAATAGAATAACACAAAGCCCCTGCGATTGCAAGGGATTTGTGAGCTTTTTTTCGTTTTTTTAGGATGAAACTGTTTTCTCTTTTCATCTTTCCGAAATTACGGATTTATATCTATAAAGAACTGTCTTTTCTTCTATATAATAGTGTGTGTCATAATAGTGTGTGTCATTTTAACCTTGAATTTATCTTCTGATTGATCTACTAGAATGTCCGCTTTAGACTCATTTTCTCTATAGTATCGCAGATACTGCTCCCGTCTCATCTGATGGCTAGCTAGTACAAAAAATGCATCGCGATTTCTCATAGTCGTATCTCGAGCTAAGCGCCTCTTTAATTCGGTTTCCTCATCCGTGTAGAAACAGATGGTTTTGTCAAAGAGTTTCTCGGGTAGAAAGCCCACAGACATCCCTTCAACAATCAGAATCGGCTTAGCTCCAGACAAGACCTCGCTAGCCTTCCACGGTTCATCGATTGTTAAGACATCCATACCTGCCTGCAAAGCGAGAATATCTCTCTGTAAACTTGCCAATTCATGCGCCACTGGGAGACAAGCCGTCACCTTTTGATCTGGTGCTTGCTTTGGTACTACCAGGTGACGTTCTGAAGTGATATAGGGATCTGTTTCTAGTAAATTTACTGTAGTAGAATCTAAAGCTTGATACAATTCCTGTGCAAAGGTTGATTTACCCGAAGCCCCATGACCGTAGATCCCTAGCGTCCTAATTCTTCCCGTTTTGATCTCTGAAACCAGTTGTTCTATCAGATCTTTTCTCTTCATTCTCTCTTCACCTGTTCATAGCTTTCTTTTCCGTCATTGAGCTTGTCCCAAATCACTACTTGCCCACTTTTGAGAGATTTTTGCACATCGATAATTCGTTGATTAGAAGACCCTCGAAACTGGAGCATGAGATTGCGCTTGCTTTTATCATACCGTCCATCGACAAGGATGTCAACCAGCGACAAGAGTTCCAGTTTATCTGGAGTTTCCAGCATCATTTCTTCCAAGTGTAGCCCGTCCAGGACCAGATGTCTTTGTCTGGCAATTCCTTTCGAATGCGCTTAACGAGAGGTAAGAGGATACCTGTATTGAGAAATGGTTCTCCTCCTAGCAAAGTCAAACCTTGAACATAGGGTTGGGCAAGGTCTTCCATGATTTGTTCTTCTAACTCTGCTGTATAAGGAATGCCTGCGTTGAAAGACCAAGTCGCAACATTATAGCACCCCTCGCAGTGAAACATGCAACCTGATACATAGAGAGAGTTGCGCACACCTTCTCCATCTACAAAGTTAAAGGCCTTGTAGTCAATGATTCGCCCTTTACTAAGCTCCTCGCTTTTCCATTCACCTGATTTTGGTGTATTCCATGTCATCCTTTTACTCCAAATCTATCCAGTAACGTTCTACACCATTGCGAACATCCTCAAACACCCCACCATTTGCCACAATCACCGCCCTACTAGCAGGATTTTCCGTACTACAGGTCACAAGTGCTTTTTTGATGTTCTTTTCCTTGGCAACTTGCAGGCCTTGTCTGAGGGCTTCTTTGGCATAACCTTTGCCTCTTTCAGAGGGGCGGATGGAATAGCCGATATGGCCCCCATTTTCTAGTAAGTAGTCATTTAATCGGAGACGAAGGTTGAGAAAGCCAAGAGCCTGGCCTGCTACGTCAAAACTAACCAGCTGGATAGCAGGAACCCAGTTTTCAGGAATATTGAGTCCCGCTTCCGCTTGAAGATTTTCTTCTAGCCACTCTTCATAAACAAAATTGTTGGCGTTCCAAAACCCGCCATCGTGGCTGATTGAGTCTGTTCAAACTCTGCCATCATCTCTAAAACTGTTTCTTTATCTGCTAATCTTGGTCTGCGTAGTTCCATCCTTACCTCCCACCTAAGAGAAAAGCGAGAGCGGACTCTCACTTTTATTTTTTCTTGTTCTTGTTAAATACTGTTCTTTGAGGTTGAGCAAGCGTTCTTTTTTACCTGTTCCACCTTTAGAGTGTTTCTCGTGATAACGGGTCACTTGAGCGCGTCCCTTATCATCTAATTGGTATTTCCCCATACTATTTCCTTCTAATTTGTTACTTCATGTCCTGCTGTTTTAATAGTTGAACCGTTCATGTGTTTGACACGCGCAGCGATTTCCTTGTGGCGTCCATTAACCATCGGACGCGCTTGAGGATTTCCCAGATAACCACACGTACGTTTGACCACGTCTACTGTTTTAGGGTCGCTATTGCCACAGTTTGGACAAGCAAATCCTCGTTCAGTTGGTTCAAAATCCCCTTCAAAGTCGCACTTGTAGCAACGATCAATCGGAGTATTGGTCCCTAGATAGCCGACACGGTCATAGGCATAGTCCCAGACAGCTTCCAGGGCTTTAGGATTTTGTTGAAGAACTGGATACTCACAATAATGGATGAAACCACCTGATGCACCTGCTTCTGGGTAAACTTTCTCAAAGTCTAATTTTTCAAACGGTGTTGGATTTTTACGAACATCGTAGTGGAAAGAGTTGGTGTAGTATTCCTTGTCCGTGATGTCCGGAATAGAGCCGAACTTCTCTGTATCCAAGCGACAGAAGCGGTCTGTCAGACTTTCAGACGGTGTGGAGTAGATAGAGAAATGGTAACCATATTGGTCAGACCATTCTTCTACTCGACGTTTCATATCGCGAATAATATCAAGGGTGAACTCTTTGGCTTCTGGATTATTTTCCCAATTATTACCAAAGAAGACTGTCGCTACCTCGTACAAGCCAATATAGCCCAGAGAAATAGTTGCACGACGATTCTTAAAGAGTTGATCAACACTTTCTTCTTTTCCAAGACGGCGACCGAAGGCTCCGTACTGATAGAGGATAGGGGCATTCGCTGGTGTTGCTTCCTTGGTCCGTTCAACACGGTAAACCAAAGCATCTTCTGCGATGTTCATACGTTCATTGAAAATTCCCCAGAACTTATTCAGATCTCCTTCAGACTCGAGGGCGATACGAGGCAGATTGACTGTCACAACACCTAGATTCATTCGGCCTGAATTGACCTCAACACCATTTTCATCCTTCCATCCTTGGAGGAAAGAACGGCATCCCATAGGAACCTTGAAAGAACCTGTCAGTTCGACAATCTTATCGTAGGACAAGACATCTGGGTACATCCGCTTGGTTGCACACTCAAGAGCCAACTGTTTGATGTCGTAGTTAGGTGAACCCTCTTCTAAGTTAAGGCCTCTTTTCAGCGTAAAGATGAGTTTAGGGAAGATAGCTGTACGGTGTTCTGAACCAAGTCCCTTGATTCGGATATTTAAGATAGCTTTTTGAATTTCCCGCTCAAAACGATTGGTTCCCAGACCAAAACCGAGCGAAGTAAAAGGTGTTTGGCCATTTGAAGTGAAGAGAGTGTTGATTTCATACTCGAGAGATTGCATGGCATCGTAGATGTCCTTTTGCGTTTTCTTCCAAGCGTAATCTTCCCGTTTATCAGGTAGGACCCACTCTTCCGCATCCTTGAGGTGCTTTTGGTAATTCTTCTCTGCATAAGGCGCCAAGACTTCATCGATACGGTCAGCTGAGCAGCCCCCGTACTGGCTAGAAGCAACGTTGGCGATGATTTGTGAAATCTGAGCTGTCGCAGTCTGGATAGACTTGGGACTCTCTACCTCTGCATTCCCAATCTTAAAACCATTTTCCAACATGCCTTTAAAATCAATCAAACAGCAGTTAGTCATCGGTGTGTAGGGACTGTAGTCCAAGTCATGATAGTGGATATCCCCTTTTTGGTGAGCATTGGCTACGTGCTTAGGAAGCATTTGCAGCCCGATTGATTTCCCAACAATCCCTGCTGTCAAATCACGCTGGGTGTTAAAGACATCGCTGTCTTTATTGGCATTTTCATTGACAACTGCTTGATCTTTATCGAGAAGTTTATGGATACTAAAGTTGATATCTGTCGCTTTTGAGCGCTCAAAATCTCTTTGTGTCCGATAAGTGATATACTCCTCAGCCAGTGCATATTCTTTGGCTTCAAGGAGTTCATGCTCTACGACATTTTGAATTTCGTAAATCTTGACACCTTGAGGGAAGCGACTGTGAATTTCAGTCACAATTCTTTCAACTAGACCATTTAGGCGTTTTTCTACTAGAGGCGTAAGGTCCATAACCTTTTCCGCTGCCTTGTGGAGAGCCTTGTCAATCTTGTCTACATCAAACACCACACGTCTACCATCTCGTTTTTCAACGAACAAGGTGGGAACGGTTGCAAGCTTTTCTTCTAATACAATCATATCCATGCTCTTTTCTAAAATGTTGTTCTATGAAGTATTATACCACTCTAAAAATAAAAATCAATATCTTGTGTTAAAAATCCTAAAATTTTTAAAATTCCACAAGATATTGATTTTTTGTTATTTTGATTTATAAAGTCTGAACTCGCTAGTATCTGTCTGAACAAGCTCATAGTTTTCACTGAGCCAGCTCTCTACATCTGACCACAAGGCAACTTTTTGATTGACCACAATCATCTTCGGCTGATTCTCTTTCAGATCATTCATCAGTTTGGTTTTATTTTCATCGCTTGCAGTATAGAGTGTTGGTGTCACTAGAGAAGTCGGCGCCAAGCGTTCACTTGCACGATAGAAATCTGGACGATCATCCCAAGCATAGACACGATCCTCAGAACTCGTTTGCTGTTTGACCACACTAGCAAGACGTTCTCTCTCCTGATAAGTAGCTGGGTGTGAAAGGTAGCGACTCACAATAGGAAGAACAATGAGGTAGGCAAGGGCAATCAGTGGTAGATAGAAATTTCCTTTAAGGAAAGAAGTTTGTTTCTCACTTCTTCTATGACGACTGCTTCCATCCGAAACATCTTCCTTGATTCCTGTCAGAAGGAGCAAGACCAAGAAAGGAATTAGCACCACAAGACGAGTACCGTTGATAGGTTCTTTGGAGAGAATCAAGATTCCCAAAGAAACCAACAATCCCAAGCTAGCAGCAATTGATAAGGCATATTGCTTGGCTGGTTTTGACTGGAATAAACCAGTAAAGAGCAAACCAAGGGAACCTAACCCAATAGCAAGTAAACCATAGAAGGCTGCATTTTCAAGCAAATGAGAATTTGAAAAGAGGCTAAGAGTATTTACCGGATACAATGTCTGGCTAATGGCATCCCCAAAACTACCTGTCCACACTGTATAGTAGCCTAAAGGATAGAATAAGAGTGAAAATCCTAGGGCTGACGCAAAGAACTGATATAGGCCATGAACAAAGTGACCTTTGCCTAGATTAAAGCCGATAATTCCCAAGGCCAGTACAGCCGCAAATAAAGCTGTTGGGATTGGCGCAAGGAAGAAAGCGAGAGCAAGGCTCATTCCCACTCGTACAAATCCTTTGTCATCCTTTGGAAAAGCTAGATAATTTGTAACAACACTCAATGAATAAAATAGGAAAGGCAAGGCTAGCAAGAGAGCATAGCCACCACCAAAAGCGAGGCCCGCTACAAGCAAGTATAAAATAAAGACAACTCGTTTCGCTTCCTTTTCTTGGCCGACAAGAGTATCCGCAGCCTTAAAAAGAAAAACACCTGCTCCAAACAAGGCCAACCACTCAACCAAAGCAAGCAAAATACTGCCTTGAAAAATATAGTTTAGAACATAATAGAGCAATCCCTCCGTCCCAAAATAATCTGTATACATTTGACCATTTTGATGCAAGGCCCAACCGGTATAAAGATCCTGACTTTGTTGCGGACTGACTAAACCAAAAATAAAAGACAGGGCAACCGAAATGGCTGTGGCCACTAAACTCCAAAGCATGATACTAAAAAAGGGAATGGGAGCTCCTTCTCGTTTCTCTGGCACTGACCAGTCTTGGTAATGAGATTCTTCTTGTTTCTCATCTATTTTCCCGTATACGTTCATTCAATTTCTCCTCTAAGTTTATCTGTTTTAGTATATCAAAATCTTACAGGAATGTCAGCTTGGGATTGATATTTGCTGAATTTCTTATCCAAAATCGCAAAGCGTTCGATTTCACGAAAACGGTGAAATCGACTATTTCTATACTCTCTGATAAAATCATCATCTTCTAGATTAAGCATGGTTTTCTCCTTCACTTATCTATTCGTAAGAAAACAAAAAAGACCCAGCTTTGAGCTAGATCTTAGTGGATAGTTAGAGCATAGGTGCAAACAACTGGACAATTTCCTTAATCAGGCTTTGATACCAGCTGGTTTTGATTGTGTGGGGATAGATTTCCTGAGAAACTTTAAAAATCTCTTCGAAGTCTCTTTCAATATCGATGATGGACTGCGTTCTATAAAGCAAGACGGCATTTTCATAGTGGTGAAGCAAGCTCCGATAGTCAAAATTGATGGTTCCCACAGTAGCCACTTCTCCATCGACAAGCATTTGCTTGCTATGAAGGAATCCCGGACTGTACTCATAAATACGAACCCCCGCAGATAGCAAATCTGGATAGGCTCCTCGAGTAACTAACTGAATAACCTTCTTATCTGGGATACAAGGCGTTACAATTCGCACATCTACCCCTCTCAGAGCTGCATTTTTGATACTTTCTGTTAAATCATAGTCAGCAATCAGATAGGGAGTCGTGATGTAGACGTAATCTGTAGCTTGATTGATAAGATTTTGATAGACCGTTTTCCCAACCTGGGCTCGGTAGATGGGTTTTGGTCCACTACTATAGGGAATACAGAGCCCCATCCCATCTTTTGGCTGATTTTCAAGATGGTATTGGTCAAAGTCGCTAATTTCCCCACGGTTGATGTACCAGGCAGATAAAAAGAGTCTGGTAAAAGCCTTAACTGCCGGTCCATCCAGACGAATACCGCTATCCTTCCAATAACCAAAGCGCTCGATATGGTTGATATACTCATCAGCCAGATTGATACCACCTGTATAGGCAAATTGACCATCGATAATCATGATTTTACGGTGGTCACGGTTGTTATAGGCAACGGTCAAGCGCGGAATCACCTTGTTAAATTTATGGGCTTCAATCCCTCGGCTACGAAGCTGGATGGTATAATCCCCAGGTAAGGTTGCCATACATCCAATATCGTCATAGAGAAGCTTAACTTCTACTCCTTGAGCAGCCTTTTCTTCCAAAATCTCTAAAATGCTGTTCCACATCAAGCCTTCTTCGATGATATAGTACTCAAGAAAGATAAACTTCTCCGCTTTCCTGAGATCCTCTAGCATCTGATGCCACATGCTTTCACCAGATGCAAAAAATTGTGTGTCCGTTCGATCATAGACATCAGCATTCGTGTCCATGCTGAGGAGAGATTTGATAACGCCATAAGCCGACTTGTCTTGTTCTTTTAACTCCAAACGGAGAGCTCTGCTATTGTCCTCTCTATCAACCATTGATTGGAGCTGCTTTAGCTGCTTCAATTCCTTTTTAGATAAACGGCGTTCTCCAAACATGATATAGAGTAAGGGGCCAAACACTGGTACAAAGGCTACTAACAGCCATGTTACCTTACTTTCAGGATTCATAGACCGATTGACAATCGATACAATGGTCGCTAAACTCACTAAAACGACTAGGATAATCCAGACAATTGGAGCCATCTGGCCTAGATAGAGAAATAAACCAAAGACGATAAACAACTCTGCCAACATGATGGTAATACTAAAACCATATTTGGACATGAGTAGCTGCATTTTTCTAGCTGTCATACATCCCCTTCCTTTTCTAACATTCTCCTTAACTGCTTGATAAACTACTGTTTCTACTAGTATACCTCAGTTCAGGGTAGATGGCAACCCTTTACTCTTGCCCTTCCATTTTCAGATGCGTATTACAGTTTGAGAGCCAACATATTGACCGTCATACCAGCAGCAGTTCCCATCAGGTAGACGATATCTCCTTCTTTAACCAATCCATGGTCCAATGAATAGGCCAAACCAAATGGCACAGAGACTGACACCATATTTCCATAGTCCGTGACGAGATTGAGGTATTGATTCTCGGCTACACCTAGCTTTTCCATAACCAAAGGAAGGGCGCGACTAGCTTGATGAGGAATGATATAGTCCACATCTCCCAAAGCTAGCTGGGTCTTTTCTTGAAACTCTTCAAACATGACTGGGATTTTACGAGCTGACAAGAGGAGGATTTTCTTCCCCTTCATATCAAACATATAGTTGGTCTTCGTCGCTTCAGAGTACTCTTTTGGTTGAAAAGAAGTTAGACCTCCACGAATCTCCGTATCGTGAGCTCCTTCTGACCAAGTACGTTGAAGACTGGCAATGACCCCTTTTTCCTGATGACTTTTTTGGAAAATAAAGGCTGCTGCCCCGTCACTAAAGAGTTCAAAACTTTCTTTTTGCTTGGGATTGAGCCCTAAACTTCCAACCTCACTAGACACAATCAAGACACGATTGTATTCGCCCGCCTCAATCAAGTGGGACATAGTCGATAGAGCAGAAATAAAGCTGGTACAGGTTGTATTGATGTCCATTGCTGGAATTGAGAGTCCTTTTGCCACGCGCTCATGCATCAAGGCAGCAGTACAAGGAATAGGCTGAACTCCGACTGCACTAGCTGATACAAGGCAATCGATATCTTTAATATCTAAATTTGCATGTTCAAGCGCACGCTGAATCGCTACCTCTGCCAAGTCGAGTTGCGTTTCTTCATTTTCAACTACACGATAACGGGTCTGGTCTTTGAATTGAACGGTATGTTTGGGAAGGCAAACACCATAACCAGCGATTTCTACATGTCTTTTTACTTCTGTCATTGTCTATTATCCTTTCATAAACGTTGGATTCGTTTGAGTTTACGGCTAGTATCCCAGTGATAATCTGAAAATTGGATTTGAGGAACCGCAAACTGCTTTTGCTGGGCTAGGAGTTGAAACTGGGCTAGAATAGATGCTTCCACTGCCTCATCTCGTTGGCTTAGGCACACTTCCACTAACTTCTCAGAATGTTGCTTGACTTGGTAATCTCCTACATTCTCCGCAAAGAGGATGCACCGCCTGATAAAGTCAGGATAGATGGTCACTTGACCCCCATCCAGTCCTTCGAAATAGAAGATGTCGTCAGAACGTCCTTCGACCTTGTCAATCCGTGTATAGCAGGAGCCACATGGACAAGGCTCTGGATTTTCAACCAAGATATCATTGAGCTGGTAGCGATAAACAGGCTGACTGCTTCGTTTAAAGTCCGTAATCACTGGATGAAAACGACGGTCATCTAGATACTGCTTTTCCACAAAGATAATATCTTCGTTGAGATGCAGATTGCCAGCTGAGCAAGTACAGGCTAGAAAACCTTCAGTTGCCTGATAAACCTGGTCAATAATGGATAGAGAAAAGGCTTCTGCGATGCGTTCCCTATCCTTATCTTCCAAGATTTCTGCTACAGAAACGATTTTTTGTGGGTGAATGGCTAACTCTCCAGCTTTAGTCGTTTGCTCAACTCGAGTAGCATAGAGGCAGGCGCCACCACTATGGTCGGTTGGTAGCTATTGAGACGGCCGATATGGTCATCCGTATTTTTAAAAATATCAAAGTACTCTAACCGAATGAGCGCTGTATTAATGGTTTGATAGAGTTCATTATCAGCTCTCAGAAAAAAAGCGATGCGGTGGCCAAACAGCTGGCCCTTGGGCAACATCTTGGCTAAAATAGCCGCTGCCCACATACTACGCTCTTTCTCTGTTGTGATAAAGAGGCCTCGATGTCCAGACGTCCCTGAAGACAGCCCAACCGCCACTTCACCTTTGAGCTCGGTAAAATCACGGGTCTGCTCACTTTCAATAGCCAAGGCCAAGGCTTCATCACGATCCACTCCTTGGGTGTTGAGCTCATTGAAATGTTCCATCATAAAAGCCTTGTCCATATGGTCAAAGTTGCTAGGAACCCCATTTTTAAAGTAGGGCGACTCTCGCTTTAAAAAGTCTATATAGTTAGCTAATTGCTTTTTCTGATAGTTTTCTACAGCTTCTCGAGATTTGAAATGATGAAGCCAACGAGTTTGGATAAAGGTTTTAAGAAAGGTTATTTTTTTCATGTAAGATTGACTCTATCCTTTCTACAGGATCATGGCTAACAACTACCTCGATATCGGCCTTTAAGACTTCCTCCAGAAATTCTGTACCCCTGATATAGTCGGCCTTATTATCCTGGACCAAGGAAGGAATCAGGTGCATCTGCTTGGTGTAAGGTAAGAGGTCAATTCCCCAACAGAGGTCCGCTGCAATGAGGAGATTAAGGTCTGGAAAATATAGACAGGCTTGCCCCCTAGCATGCCCGTCAACAGAAGAAACTAGGATACTGCCATCTCCGAAAAGATCACAAATCGGACGATAGGGAAAAGTTGAAACTTGCTGGTCAGCTCTGATAATGGTTAGATTTTTCTCAAAAGAAGCTGGTAAAAACTCCTTGAAAATCAAGTCTTTCAACTTGGGTTTTTGGTAGACTTCATATACTTCTTTTGTCAAGATAAAGGTTGCACGAGGAAAGAAACTAGCTCCTCCCAGATGATCTGGATGTAGGTGTGATAGAAGAACATAGTTAATTTCTTCTGGTTTGATTCCCTTCGCTTCCAGCAAATGTGAAATCTGGTCCTTCTCCGTCATTTGAACGGGCGTTCCTAGCCGATAGAAACCATAGCGAAGCCGGGTCTTAATATCGTAATGATAGCCTGTGTCATAGAGAAGATAGCCCTTGTCCCTGTGTTTGATAAGAAAAACACCTGCTGGAAAGGTCATCTTTTTATTCTTGACTCCCTTAAACAGCAAACCCGCATAACTAGTACAGTATCCGGCAGGGAAATAATCAATGCTTTCGATAATCTTGGACATATTGGTCAATCCCTTCTGAAATACTGATTTTAGGGCGATAACCCAAATCTCGCTCCGCCTTGCTGATGTCCAGCGTCTGGCTATATCGTAGCAAATAATAGGTGTAGCGTGTCAGAGCCGGTTCTCCTTTGAGATGCAAGATCTTGTAAAGAAACTCTAGCGTACTCGCAATAGCTGAAAGAAGTGGAGCTGGAAGCTTTCGGTATTGAATCGGATAACCCAGACCTCTGAGAGTTTCTTCTATCAGACTCCTAAATTCCCTTGGTTCTCCATTGGTGATGTTATAGACTTCGCCACTAGCTTGAGGAGCCTCTAGTGCCAAGCGAATGGCCAGAGCGACATTTTCCACACAGGTCATATCCATGAGCTGACGACCGTCCCCTATCAAGGGAATGCCAATCTTCTGACTGAGTTTGAGAACTCGGGGTAAAATACTGGTATCTCCAATCCCAAAAAGCCCACGGGGGCGTAAGATAATACTCGGAACATCGGGATAATCCTTAAACAGCTTCTCCGAAGCCAGCTTACTACGAATGTAGTTGTTCAGATTATTTTCCTGAGGCGCAGCACTTTCTTTGATAGCTAGCTGATCTCGAGGCGCAGCATAGATGCTAGGCGAGGACACATAAACCAAACGCTGAATACCAGCCTCTCGGCAAGCATCCAGAACATACTTGGTCCCTAAGACATTTGTCTGGTAGAAATCCTCCCAAGGCCCCCAAACGGTAGAAAGAGCACCCGCATGCACAACCATGTCCATCCCCTGACAAGCCCGAGCCAAGTTCTCTTGCTTGGTCAAATCCCCCTGAAAAAATGCCACAGAGGAGTTTTCTAAAGACTGACCCACCTTGCGATTGCGTCCAAAAGCGCGTACCTGATAGCCCTGCTGACTAAGCTCTTCAACAACATACTTACCTAGAAAGCCCGTAGCACCTGTTACCAATACTTTCTTCATTCTTTACTTCTCCTTGTCCCCTAAGAGCCGATGTATTTCGCTCTTCAGAATCTCTGTTGGCTGATAGATTTGAGCTGCTCGACTAAGTTTGTTTAAGTCTGGCCAGTCATCTCTAGCCAACAACTCATCAAAGGCGCGTCCAATCGCTTCCGTATCCTCTCGTTTAGCAGTCAAGGCAATCCCTGCCTCTAATCCACGAACTGCATAGTCATACTGATCATAGTCATGGGGGAGAATCAAGGCAGGCTTACCATAGATGATACACTGGTAAAAAATACCTGCACCACCATGATGAATCACATAATCCATCTGAGAAATGTACTCCTTATAGGAAGATAGGATACCACAGAAACATTGTCCATGAGCTCTTCACATTGGAAGTCTTGTCCGCCAAACCCCAGAGTTACAAAGAAGTGACAGTCCGGATGGGCTTTTGCCAATTGTTGTGTCTGGTAGAGGAGGTTGTCTTTGGCCCATGCTAGCTGAGTCCCACAGGAGACAAGGACCTTCTTATGATTTGCATAAGGAGCCAAATCCAGAGGATAATTCTCTGCCCTCTCAATCGAAGACCCAAAAGGTCCCGCCCAAAGGTAGTGATCTGGAAAGCCACTTTTCAGCTCCAACTCTTTCATCCAATTCCCAAGATGGAATAGGGTGAATAGATGGTTTCCTGACCTTTCTGATTGTAAAGCTTAAAATCGTAACGTTTCAATCGTTCTCTCAATAAAAAGGTTACGATTCGTTTCCCTAAACGAGTCCCTTTTCTTCCTAGCCATTGCTGGGCAGATTGGAAAGGATTCTTTGGACTGCCCATTCCTCCAAAGAAACAAGGCGGTCCATCTGTTGTTTCAATTGCAAACTGTGTCGCCATGGTTGTTATCCAGGGAATATTCAACTGTTCCGCTACAAGTCCTCCAGAGAGGGTTATAAAATCCGCAATCACAAGATCTGGTCGAATTTTCTGCCATTCTTGCACTAGTTGGTCAGACACTGCATTGATCAAATCAAGACTAGCTGACAACTGTCGATAAGCAGAAAACAGGTTTAATTGCCCTTCATTGTTGGCTACTCGCTCAAACTCATCTACAGAATTTTTTAAAATGGGAATCACCTGAAATCCCATCTCCTCTGCGACCGCTTTTCGTTGCGGTCCTGTAAATAATCGAATCTCATACAGGGGATCCTTCAACAAAGGTGCGAGTAGATTGAGGGTCGGGAAAAGATGCCCACTTAAGGGTACTACAACCACATCAATTTTGATTTTTCTCATATGTCTAGGATAGCAAATTTTTAAAAAAAGAACTACCATAATGATAGTTCTTTCCAATATTATTTATATTTTGGGGAATACGTCGCTTCCTCTTAAGTTAATCTCTAGAAGAGTTCTTTATAAAGAGCAATGGTCTCTTCTAAAGTTGGCATGAATGGATTGCCTGGCGCACAAGCATCGATCAAAGCATTTTTAGAAAGATAGTCAAAGTCAAAGTCTTTTTCTTGGATACCGAGTTCAATGAGTTTCTTCGGAATTCCTACCGTTTCAGACAATTTTTCAATCTCAGCGATAGCGTAGGTTGCACATTCTTCATCAGTTTTCCCTTCAACATGGAGACCCAAAGCTTTGGCTACATTGCGGAAAGCTTCTGGCACCCGTTTGGCATTTTCACGTTCTACAACTGGGAGAAGCATGGCACAGCAGACACCATGTGGCAAGTTATATACCGCACCGAGTTGGTGAGCCATAGAGTGAACATAGCCCAAACCAGCATTATTAAAGCTCATACTACCGAGGAAGATGGCATTGACCATCGCCTCACGCGCTTCAATATCTTGGCCATTTGCCACAGCACGAGGAAGATACTCTTTGATGAGCTCAATCGCTCCGATAGAGAGTTTCTTGGTCACATTATAAGCACCTGGTGTTACCAAGGCTTCAACAGCGTGGGTAAGAGCATCCATACCTGTCGCTGCTGTCAATCCTTTCGGCTTTGAAAGCATAAGTTCTGGATCATTGACAGAGATGAGGGCAAGGCTGTTCTTATCAACCATTACCATCTTGACCTTGCGTTCTTCGTCAGTAATGACATAGTTAATCGTAATTTCTGCAGAAGTTCCAGCTGTTGTATTGATCGCAACCACTGGCAAGCCTTTCTTAGCAGACTTGTGGAGACCTTCGTAGTCCTGTGGTTTTCCACCATTTGTAGCGATGATAGAGATGCAACTAGCCGCATCCTGTGGAGATCCACCACCAAGACTGATGATAAAGTCACATCCATGCTCTTCCAAAGCAGTAACTCCTTCCGTGACATTCTTACAAGTCGGATTTGGCTCCACATCGCTAAAGATCACATATTCGATCCCTTCAGCATTTAAGGGTTTTAGGACTTTGGGTAAAATATCACTTCCTTCGATGAACTTATCTGTCACCAAAAGGGCCTTCTTATACCCCAGTTCCTTGATATACGGATCTACTTCATTTACACACCTTTACCAATAAGGTTAACTGATGGAACGTAAAATGTAGCCATATGCTTTTCCTCCTGCGCCTCTGCGCTGTTTAATTATTTACTATAAGTATACGACCTTATAAGAAGTTTTACAAATTTTTGTAAGCGTTTTAATTGAAAAGTTAGTAAAGAACAGCCAGCCACTTTTTCAAGAAAAAAGCTCCAAAAAGATAGATTTCATCTCATTGGAACTTTTACTTAATCACTATTGCTTAGTTAATGCCACTCGGTCAGATGCCTCTCGGTCCATATCATCGATAATCAATTGATTACCATTAACCGTGTAAATTTTGACATCATCACCGATAATGACACGTTGATTTTCTGGCTCAAAGCTGACTTGCTTGATTTCCTTATCTCCATCTGGCTCGACCTCAGTCCATGTACCAGTTTTACCTGTTACAACAAGAGTGATCTGGTCATTATCATCTTTTCCAGTATAGGTACCATCGATATTCGTAGGTTGAGCTTGACTTGAGGATGCCTGTGGTTGACTAGCACTTGTCGTAGCGCTAGAAGATGATTCTTGTTGAATAGATGATTGCTGAGCAGGGGCTTGTGCCTTAGGTCCACAAGCTACTAAAAGACTAAGAATTGCTAGGGAAGCAATAGAAAGTGTGAATGTTTTCGTTTTCATAGCGATTTCCTTTCTTTTGTGCCAATGTTTTGCTGGAATCGTTTCCAGATATACCTCTTACCTACAGTATAGCAACATAAACCTAGAAGGTCAACTAATCTCGTCGATTCCTAGCAAACTCGCTCGCACTTCCGAGATAAAGTAGAGGGAGCCCGTCACAAAAAGCAAGTCCTGGTCATTGGCCTTTTCTTCAAATTCTCTGATAAAGTCGCCATAGGAAGGAATCAAATCATAACCCGCCACATCCTTTTCATCCAGAGAACCTTGGTAGTCAAAGCCTGTTACCTTAAGTTCCACCTCAGGCAACTGCTCAGATAGATAACCTAGCATCCCCTGATAATCCTTGCGTTTAAGAGCACCAAAAAGGATGCGGATCTGATAGCCTTGCTGGATTTTCCCCTGGATAAACTCGACCAGACGAGTCAAGGCTGGCAGATTGTGAGCCCCATCTAGGTAGATTTGCGGGCGAATCCGTTCCAATCGCCCTGCCCAATGTGTCTCCTTCAAAGCCCGTCTGACAGACTCTTCTTCGACCCTTTCACCTCCTGACGCCATAAACAGAAGAAAAGTTTCTAAAGCCAAGGCGGCATTTTCTTGCTGATAAGCACCTTCCAAACCAATTTCAAGCTGGGAAAAGCTTGCTAGCTTACTTGAAAAATCCCCAGCATTCAAGGTGAAGTCTCGCCCAGCTTGATAAAGTTCAACAGCTAACTCTCTCGCTTTACTTTGACAGACAAGCTCCGCTTCTGGAGCAAACTTGGCAATGACCGCCTTCTTTCCAACCTTGAAGATACCAGCTTTCTGCTCTGCTATTTCCTCCAGACTGTCACCCAAGGTCTCCTGATGATCTAGGCCAATGGAAGTAATAACTGCAATCTCTCCTGTTACGACATTAGTGGTATCAAGTAGACCACCAATTCCCACTTCTAGCAGAACTAGATCCACGTCCTGCTCTTTAAAGTAAAGCAAGGCAATCAAGGTCAACAACTCAAAGAAAGACAATTGGTCATGTGTTTCCAAAAGAGTTTTCTCCATCTCCTTGACTTGGTTAGCTATACGGACAAAGTCTTCCTCTACGATCGGTAGCCCATTGATACAGATTCGATCATGGATACTGATGATATGAGGAGAGGTAAAAGTACCAACTTTTTTAGCATGAGTAACAAACAACTCCCTCATAAAGGCAATAGTTGACCCCTTACCGTTAGTCCCTGTTACGTGGATAATAGGATAAGTCTTCTCAGGATTCCCCAGCAAATCCACCGCTCGCTGCATTCGCCCAAGACCGGATCTAAAGTTTAAACCAATCCGACTATGAAGCCATTCTTCTACTTCAAACATACATGTCTCCTTAACAACAATCCAATCAACTAGCGCGCTAAAGTTTTACTGTAAATAAAAAGCGAGGCCGAGACAAAAATCCCAACCTCTTACCTGGTTAGCTAATCACTAGCTACTATGAATTTCAACGTGGGCTAAAAACATCCCCGGACTTACTTACGGTCTTTATTTTTAGCGTAAGGGTAAAAATGTTCACTGAACATTTTTACTCCTCCATAAAGCTGTTGAAGACTTCTTCAATCATGTTCCATTCGTCTTCTGAGTCTTCTGGAATTGGTTGTAATTCGCCTTCTGTTCCGTCTTCGTTTTCGATGAATGAGTAAGCTTGGATTTCAACTTCACCATTTTCATCTTCTTCTGCGTTAACTGGCACTAGCAGAACATAGTTTTTACCAAATTCTTCTTTCCCATCGATGGTCAAAAGAATTTCAAACAAGGTTTCATTTCCTTGCTCGTCTACTAGTGTAATCAATTCACGTTCTTCGTGGTCATGGTTGTGATCGTGTGACATAGTTTCTCCTCTGTCTTAAAATTTTCTATCTAAATAATTTTGCAAAATCAGCTGAGCAGCCAACTTATCAATAACTTTCTTGCGTTTGTTACGGCTGATATCTGCTTGTTCAATCAACATACGCTCCGCAGCGACCGTTGTCAAACGCTCATCCTGATAGTCTACTGGCAAACCAAAGAGTTCTTCTAGCTTGACACCATAGGCTTGACTGGCTTCTACTCGTGGACCGCTGGTATTGTTCATGTTCTTTGGTAAACCTACTACAAAGCGCTCCACATTATAGCTGTCAAGCAATTCTTTGATACGGTCAAAACCGAACTGGCCTGATCCTCATTAATCTGGATGATTTCAAGTCCCTGAGCGGTGAAGCTAGGGGATCGCTAATCGCCACCCCTACTGTTTTTGAACCGACGTCCAATCCCATAATTCTCATAGATTATAGATCGACTCCTTGTCCCTTAAGGTAGTAGCGTACCAATTCTTCAACAATTTCATCACGCTCATACTTACGGATTTGATTTCGTGCATTGTTGTAACGAGGAACGTAGGCAGGGTCTCCACTCAATACATAACCGACGATTTGGTTAATCGGATTGTAGCCCTTGTCGTTCAAAGAAGCATAGACGTCTGTCAACGTTTCGCTAATTTCTTTCTTATTGGAATCATCCAATTTAAACCGTACAGTTTCTTCAGTAAATCCCATTCTAACACCCTCTTTCCTTAGAATAGTACTATTATAGCACATTCCCTGACGTTCTACAAATAAGTCAGTCTATTAATTTGGATTTTCTATTGTTCTGTCGCCCCATTTGCCACTCTGTCAGCAATATACTGGCTAGGTTCGTTTTTTAAGAGATTTTCAAGACCAATATTTTTTAAATATTCTAGCTGAGATGCCTTTTTAACATCCAATACTTGAAAATCATAAGTCGTTGTAGTCTGGATTTCTGTCTCGCTGAGTAGCTTTGTTTCCAGTGTAAATCCTGCTAGTTTGCGTGCCTCTTGGATGGTCTCATCCTTCTCTTCCGCTTCTAGAAGCGCTTTTTGCGTCTCCTCTAGACCATTTTCAGAGATAAAGGTCTTGAGTTCATCCCCGACAGGTCGTTTTTGCTGGATGGTCAAGGTCAAAAATTGATTGCCTTTATAGGTAATGGTCTGAATCTGCTGCGTTCCATTTTCTGACTTCGGCATCAACAGGGTCTTGGTGACAACCGTATTCTTTTCGGCATTGTCCAAAACGGGAAGGTTTGATTGGAGAGGTTCAGATGCTGTTGTGGAAGCAGCAGGAGTTTCCTTTTTTTGCCCACATCCCGCAAGCAAAAAGAGGAGAGCAAAACTAGCAATTAGTAACTTTTTCATAATTCCTCACTTGATTTTAAAACAAAAGAGCAAACAAGGCCAGGAGTCACTCCCAGCCTTGATGTTTTATAGAGCTGCACGTAGACGTGCTTCTGCATTTTCTACATTACGGACAGAGCGTGGCAAGAAGGCACGGATATCATCTTCTTTATAGCCGACTTGTAGGCGCTTCTCGTCAACGAGAATCGGACTCTTTAAGATCCGTGGTGTTTCCATGATTAAGTTGAGCACTTCATTGACACTCAAATCCTCGATGTCAACTCCAAGTGCCTTAGCGTAGCGGTTTTTTGACGAAACGATACTGGCAATGCATTATCTGTTTTCGTGAGAATATCTAATAACTCTTCTCTTGTAATTCCTTCTTTACCGAGATTTTGTTCTTTATAACTTAACTGGTGGGCATTGAGCCAGGTTTTCGCTTTTTTACAGCTAGTACAACTTGAGACTGTATAAATTTTGATCATGTACCTACCCCTTTCGCTACATGTTACTATCAGTTTAGTCTATTATACCATAAAAAACATCCGACTTGCGACCTATTTTTAAAAAAATTTAACTTTTTTCGCGATTTTCGTACTTTTTTCTTGACAAAATCAATTTATAACCAACTTTTAAATTTTTTGATATACAATCGTTTCACAACTGTAACACTTATCATATAGAGAACGATAATCAAAAGCAAAAAGAGGAAATAAATTGGTTCCAAAGGGGTTAAATGAAGCAGGCTAGCAATTGAAGAATAGGGAAGGAAGGTCACAAAACTAGCTGCTAGCAAGGTTGTTCCAAGAACAAACCATGATGGACGACTTTGTAAGAAAGGAAGTTTTGCTGAACGAAGCATATGGATAACCATGGTTTGGGACCACATGGATTCAATGAACCAACCTGTCTGGAACAAAATGATAAAGCCCGTTGCAGACTCTGCTCCGTGAGCATAAGCTTGACCTGTCGCCATTGGGACAATGACAAAATAGAGCAAGATAAAGGTCAAAATGTCAAAGGCAGACGAAATCGGACCCATCCAAATCATAAAACGAGTAATAGACTTAGCCTCCCACTTATGAGGATGTTTCAAAAAGTCTTCATCTACATTATCAAATGGTAAAGCAATGCAAGAAAGGTCGTAGACGAGGTTTAAGACAATCAAGTGAATCGGAGCCATAGGAAGGAAAGGTAAAAAGATACCAGACACTAACAGAGAGAAAATGTTCCCGAAATTAGAGCTGACCGTCATCTTGATATATTTGGTCATATTAGCGTAGACCTTACGTCCTTCAACCAGCCCTTTTTCAAGCACCATCAAATCCTTATCTAACAAAATGACATCAGCCGTTTCTTTGGCAATATCTACTGCTGTATCAACAGAAATCCCCACATCTGCCACTTTCATAGAAGGGGCATCATTGATCCCATCTCCCATATAGCCGACACAATGTCCATTCGATTTGATTTGTAAAATGATTCGTGCTTTTTGATCCGGAGAGAGTTTGGCAAAGACAGTCACCTTCTCAACTGCTTGGGCCAACTCTTCGTCCGTCATGGCGTCAATATCAGAACCCAACAAGATTTGATCAACATCTAGACCAACTTTTTCGCAAACTGCTTGGGTCACCTTTTCATTGTCCCCCGTCAAGATCTTTGTTTGAACGCCGTGTTCTAACAAAGCTTGAATAGCAGGTGCTGCTGATGGTTTTGGTGGATCTAGAAAGGCAAGATATCCTGTTAGAATCATCTCTTTTTCATCTTCAACGGAGTAAGCAAAACCTTCTTTTAGGCCTGTTTTATAGGCGACTCCTAAGACTCGCAATCCCTGTTGATTGAGTTGGTCTACTTCTTTTAAGATCTCCACTCGGATATCATCCGTCAGAGGGCTAATCTGACCTTGATATTCCACCTGGGTTGAAATCGCAAGCATTTCCTCTAGAGCACCCTTGGTTACCAAACTAACAACTTCGTTCTCATCCTTGACGATGACACTCATCCGCCTGCGTTCAAAATCAAAGGGCAATTCATCTATTTTTTGGAAGCTAGTATCCAAATTTTGTAGAATAGCGTGTTCTTTAGCTTCTTTTTCAGTTCTACTGATAATAGCACGGTCCATCAAGTTTTTCAATCCCGTTTGAAAATAGGAATTGAGGTAGGCTCGTCTCAACACAGACAAATCCAAATCTCCATGTATATCCAAAGGATATTCAAGGACAATTTCGTCTTGGGTAAGGGTTCCTGTTTTATCAGTGCATAGGATATCAATAGCACCTAGGTCTTGTATGGCATTGAGTTTTTTGATGACGACTTTTTCCTTGGCCATGATAATGGAGCCTTTTGCTAGACTAGCCGTGATAATCATGGGAAGCATCTCAGGTGTGAGCCCGACACCCACACTCAGTGCAAACACACCTGCTTCCAGCCAGTCGCCATCTGTCAAGCCATTGGAGAGAAAGACGATGGGAACCATGACTAACATCAAACGGATTAAGAGCCAAGAGATGCTGTTCATCTCCCGTTCAAAAGAGGTCGGTTCGTCATAGGTATTAAGAGTCTGCTCGATTTCTCCCATCATGGTGTCATCACCGACCGCTAGAATCAAAGCCTTGGCACTTCCTGATATCACGTTGGTTCCCATAAAGGCGAGCGCTTCTGCTTCTAGTAGACTATCAAAGTTTGACTGACTCATTTTTGACAAGGCCAGTTTTTCAACCGAGTCACTTTCACCTGTCAAACCAGACTGTTGAACAAAGAAATCACGTGATTCAATTAAAATGAGGTCTGCTGGAATCATATCCCCAGCACTTAATTTGACTATATCTCCAACGACCAAATCTTCAATTGCGACCTCTAAACTCTGGTCTTCGCGAATAACTGTGGCTGTGTTCACAATCATTTTTGATAGATTGGTCGCAGCCTTGTCACTCCGCAGTTCTTGGACAAAGCGAATGCCACCAGAGATTAAAACGAGAACGACAATGATGATAGAGGTCGTCGGATCTTCTTGTCCAGGCTTCGCCAACCAGACATTGGTCACCATGGAGATCATCGCGATGACTAGCAGGATGATTGTAAATGGATTGATAATAGATTCGTAAATTTTTTTGAGGATACTGTCTTCTTGACCCTTAGTGATGGTGTTTTCGCCATATAGGTCACGATTTTTCTCCACCTGCTCCTCAGTCAAGCCTGTTAGACTTGTCTTATAAAAAGATAGAGTTTCGTTTAAGGGTGTGTGAATAGCTGTTGCTAATCTTTCTTTTGTAGTTTTCATTGGTTTCTCCTATCTGTATGAATGATGTGTTTCATACACAGAGACCAATCACTTTATAAGGGCAGAACGACACAAATCAGCGATTGGCTGTGTATGTGCGGTTCTGGATGATCGTCAATTTGCATCGTTTTTCTCCTTTCTTTTTCTTAAAACAGCAGAAAATCCTACCATAAAAATGGCAGGATTAAAAAACTAATTATCTGTTTTTTCGTTCAAGCTTTAACTCCATAGGGCGATGTAATGAGCTTAGTCTTGGCCTTCGCGACCAGGACTGTTGACCAACGAGTAGTGTCTCCACTGCTTTGCGGTAGTCATCCGTATCCCTATGGTAGCCTCACCTACCGTTTTCGTCTATTAGTATAAACCTTTAAAATATAAAAGTCAACGATTTATCTCATTTTTAGATAACAATCAATTCTTTTGGAGCAAGTGTCAATAACTCACAACCGTTATCTGTAATTAAGATATCATCTTCGATACGAACCCCGTATTTCCCTTCGATATAGATGCCCGGTTCATCTGTCAAGGTCATTCCTGCCTTGATTGTATTCGTCGAGGTTTGGCTAAAGTAGGGTTCTTCATGGATGTCCAGTCCAATACCATGGCCAATACCATGAGTAAAGTAGTCGCCATAGCCCGCTTCTACTATGATATCACGAGGGATTTTATCAAAGTCACGGAAACCTAATCCTGCCTTGGCTTGATCAATCAGAGCTTGGTTGGCTTTCAGAACCGTATTGTAAATCTCTGCCTGCTCGTCACTGACATGACCGAGATAGATCGTCCGTGTCATATCACTGACATAGTGGTCGTAGAGACATCCGAAGTCCATGGTGATGGCTTCTCCCAGCTCTACGGGTTTATGCATGGGATGGGCATGTGGTTTAGAAGAGTTGATGCCACTTGCTAAAATGGTATCAAAAGACAAACCTGCCGCTCCTAGCTCACGCATACGGAAATCAAGGAAGTTGGCAATCTCAATTTCAGTCTTTCCTGGTTTGATAAAGTCAAGGGCATCGCGGAAAGCTTGGTCTGAGATAGAGCAAGCCTTGCGAATAGTTGCGATCTCCTTTTCATCCTTAATCATACGAAGACCCTCAACAAACTGAGTCTGCGGAAGTAAGTCCAAACCTGCAAAAGCTGCCTGCATACGATGATAGTAAGAGACAGAAATCTCATCTTCAAAACCGATGCGAGACAAGCCCATATCCTTGACAATTCCTGCAATGACAGCCAACTCATCGCGGTCAGCCACAATCTCAAAACCTGTCACTTCTTGTTTGGCTGCAATGATATAGCGAGAGTCTGTCACCAAGACCTGACGGTCACGGCTGATAAAAACGGTTCCGTTTGAGCCCCAAAAGCCGGTCAGGTAATAGACGTTTTTAAGGTTGTTGATGATGATGCCATCTAGTTCTTTTTCTTGCATTTTAGCTAGAAATGCTTGCACACGTTTATTCATGATATAACTTTCCTTTCAAATAGTGTCCTGTGTAGCTGGCTTCATTGGCCACTACTTCTTCTGGAGTTCCTGTTGCGATGATGGTTCCACCACCGACACCGCCTTCAGGTCCCAAATCGATAATATGGTCTGCCGTCTTGATAACATCTAGATTGTGCTCGATGACGAGGACAGTATTGCCATCGTCGACAAAGCGAGCCAAGACTTTAAGCAAGCGAGCGATGTCCTCAGTATGAAGTCCTGTCGTCGGCTCATCCAGAATGTAGAATGACTTACCTGTTGAGCGTTTGTGGAGTTCACTAGCTAACTTCATACGCTGGGCTTCTCCACCTGAAAGGGTGGTGGCTGGTTGTCCTAACGTTACATAGCCCAACCCTACATCCTTGATGGTCTGGAGTTTGCGTTGAATTTTCGGAATGTGTTGAAAAAATTCCACCGCATCATTAACTGTCATATCCAAGACCTGCGAGATATTCTTTTCCTTGTAGTGAACTTCTAGGGTTTCACTGTTGTAGCGGGTTCCGTGGCAGACTTCACAAGCCACATATACATCTGGCAAGAAGTGCATCTCAATCTTGATGATCCCGTCACCTGAGCAGGCTTCACAACGACCACCCTTGACGTTGAAACTGAAACGGCCCTTCTTGTAGCCTCGTATCTTGGCTTCATTTGTCTGGGCAAAGAGGTCACGTATATCGTCAAAAACTCCTGTATAGGTAGCAGGGTTAGACCTTGGAGTTCGTCCAATTGGACTCTGGTCAATATCAATCAAGCGGTCTACATGCTCAATTCCTGTGATGGTCTTGAATTTACCAGGCTTGTCTGAATTACGGTTGAGCTTCTGGGCAATGGCTTTTTTGAGGATACTGTTGATTAAGGTCGATTTCCCTGAACCTGACACACCTGTCACCGCGATGAATTTTCCTAATGGGAAGCGAGCAGTGATATTTTGCAAGTTGTTCTCACGCGCACCTGTCACCTCGATAAAACGACCATTTCCAGCACGACGCTCTGCTGGCACTGGAATGGCACGTTTCCCTGACAAATACTGGCCTGTGATAGACTTGCTGTTGCGAGCAACTTGCTTAGGCGTACCTGCGGCGACAATCTCCCCACCAAAAACACCGGCACCCGGACCAACGTCAATCAGATAATCCGCCTCGCGCATGGTATCTTCGTCATGTTCTACCACGATGAGAGTATTGCCCAAGTCACGCATCTTCTTCAGACTGGCAATCAGGCGGTCATTATCCCTCTGGTGAAGACCAATGGACGGCTCATCCAGGATATAGAGGACACCTGATAGGTTGGACCCAATCTGGGTTGCCAAGCGAATACGCTGACTCTCACCACCTGAAAGGGTTCCTGCCGAACGTGATAGAGTCAGATAGTTAAGCCCTACGTTATTAAGGAAGGTCAAGCGATCCTTGATTTCCTTGAGAATGGGACGGGCGATGATGGCTTCATTTTCAGATAAGGTCAGCTGGATCACTAATTCCAAATGGTCTGCGATAGACAGATCCGAAATTTCACCGATATGTGGTCCTTGCTCCCCACCCACACGGACAGACAAGGCCTGGTCATTGAGACGATAGCCGTGACAAGTTCCGCAGGTTAGCTCATTCATGTAGAGGCGCATCTGGGTGCGCGTGTAGTCACTGTTAGTCTCATGGTAACGGCGCTTGATATTATTGACAACTCCTTCAAAAGGAATGTCGATATCACGCACACCGCCAAATTCATTTTCATAGTGGAAATGGAATTCCTTGCCATCAGACCCGTAGAGAATCAAGTTCTTATCTTCTTCTGACAAGTCCTCAAAAGGCTTATCCATATCCACTCCAAAGGCTGTCATGGCCTGCTCTAGCATATTTGGATAGTAGTTGGATGAGATAGGATTCCAAGGTGCTAATGCTCCCTCACGCAAAGTTTTGCTGGTATCAGGAACCACCAAGTCAACATCCACCTCTAGCTTGATGCCCAAACCGTCACACTCACTACAAGATCCAAAAGGAGCATTGAAGGAGAAGAGTCGAGGCTCTAACTCTGGAACAGTAAAGCCACAAACTGGACAGGCATAGTGCTCAGAGAATAGCAACTCAGAATCGTCCATGGTGTCGATAATCACATATCCTTCTGCGATACGAAGGGCAGCCTCAATGGAGTCAAATAGACGGCTACGGATACCCTCCTTGATAACAATACGGTCGACCACAACATCGATATTGTGTTGCTTGCTCTTAGACAGCTCTGGAACTTCGGTCACATCATAGACTTCCCCATCCACTCGGACACGAACATAGCCATCTTTCTGAATCTTTTCAATGACGCTCTTGTGTTGTCCTTTTTTCTTTCGGATAACTGGAGCTAAGATTTGCAGACGTTGGCGTTCTGGCAATTCCAAGACCTTATCCACGATTTGCTCTACAGAAGAAGCCTTGATAGCTCCGTGCCCGTTGATACAGTAAGGCGTCCCCACACGTGCGTAGAGGAGACGCAGATAATCATTAATTTCAGTCGTCGTTCCCACGGTCGAGCGTGGATTTTTACTAGTTGTTTTCTGGTCGATGGAAATAGCAGGGCTGAGACCATCAATGGCATCCACATCTGGTTTTTCCATATTGCCCAAGAACTGACGAGCATAGGCTGATAGACTCTCTACATAGCGACGTTGGCCCTCAGCATAGAGGGTATCAAAGGCCAGACTGGATTTCCCAGAACCTGACAAACCAGTCACAACAACCAGCTTGTCTCGCGGAATCTCCACATCAATATTTTTTAAGTTATGGGCACGCGCCCCATGAATCACAATTTTATCTTGCATCTTTGTTCTTTCTAGTCCATTATTGCTTTCCATTATACCAAAAAATGTGAAATTCTATTACCCAAAAAGCTGTTTTTGTAGTATAATAGTACGGTGCAAAAAATGAATCACTGAATAGTAGGAAAGGATAGGGGATATGAAACAAGTTTTTCTCTCAACAACAACTGAATTTAAAGAGATCGACACGCTTGAACCGGGTACTTGGATCAATCTCGTCAATCCTACACAAAATGAATCGTTGGAAATCGCTAACGCCTTTGACATTGATATTGCCGACCTTCGAGCACCGCTTGATGCGGAAGAAATGTCCCGTATTACCATTGAAGATGAGTATACTTTAATCATCGTAGACGTTCCCATCACAGAGGAAAGAAACAATCGCACCTACTACGTAACGATTCCGCTAGGGATTATCATCACCGAGGAGACCATTATCACTACCTGCTTGGAGCCCCTCCCTGTTCTCGATGTCTTTATCAACCGTAGACTGCGCAACTTTTACACCTTCATGCGTTCACGCTTTATCTTCCAGATTCTCTATCGCAACGCTGAACTTTACCTGACAGCCCTTCGTTCGATTGACCGTAAGAGTGAACAAATCGAAAGTCAACTTCACAAGTCTACTCGAAACGAAGAGCTGATCGAGCTCATGGAATTGGAAAAGACCATCGTCTATTTCAAGGCCTCACTGAAGACGAACGAGCGCGTGATTAAGAAATTGACCAGCGCAACTAGCAATATCAAGAAATACCTAGAAGACGAAGACCTACTCGAAGACACTCTGATTGAAACCCAACAGGCCATCGAGATGGCAGATATCTATGGAAACGTCCTTCACTCTATGACAGAGACCTTTGCCTCTATCATTTCCAACAACCAGAACAACATCATGAAGACCCTGGCTCTCGTGACCATTGTCATGTCTGTCCCAACCATGATCTTCTCAGCCTACGGGATGAACTTTAAGGATAATGAAATCCCTCTAAACGGTGAGCCTCACGCCTTCTGGTTAATCGTCTTTATCGCCTTTGCTATGAGTGTTTCACTCACTCTCTATCTCATCCATAAAAAATGGTTCTAAGAGGAATCCCTATGTCTCAGATTGATCTACAAAAATTAACTAAGAAAAACCAAGAGTTTATCCACATCGCTACCCAGCAATTTATCAAAGATGGCAAGACAGACGCTGAAATCAAGGCTGTCTTTGAGGAAGTCATTCCTAAAATCCTTGAAGAGCAAGTCAAAGGAACAACAGCTCGTTCCCTCTACGGCGCTCCAACTCACTGGGCTCACAGTTTTACAGTCAAGGAACAGTACGAAAAAGAGCATCCAAAAGAAAATGATGATCCAAAACTCATGATTATGGACTCAGCCTTTTTATCACCAGTCTCTTTGCACTGGTTAGCGCTCTGACCAACTTTTTCTCTACAGACCAGGCTATTGGCTATGGTTTGATTACCCTCTTGTTGGTTGGGCTTGTTGGAGGGGTGGCCTTCTACTTGATGTACTACTTTGTCTACCAGTATTATGGACCAGACACAGATCGTAGCCAGCGCCCTCCTTTCTGGAAATCAATCCTCGTCATCCTCGCTGCTATGCTTCTCTGGTTGGCTGTCTTCTTCGCAACAAGCTTCCTACCTGCCACTCTCAATCCAATCCTTGCTCCACTGCCTTTGGCTGTCCTAGGAGCGGCCCTTCTCGCCCTTCGCTTCTATCTCAAGAAACGCTTCAATATCCGAAGCGCAAGCGCAGGCCCATCACGTTATTAAGAAAAGTGAAACGCTATGGCATATAGTCAATCCTTAGCACAGCAGATTCGAAAAATTCTAGCACTCAAACTTCCTCCCCAAATTTTCGAAGAAGAGCTAGAAGAAAAGAAACTGTTTGGTGGCCTTGCCTTTATGATTCGTGGGAAAATGGTCCTTACAGTCAGTTCCAGAAAGAACGAGCTGGTTATGGTCAGAATTGGCAAAGAAATGGAAAAGCAAGTTCTACCCCGAACAGGAGCCCATACTACATTGATGAGAGGGCGACCTTATCATGGCTATATAGACCTAGATATAGAAGGTCAAAAAGAACTGCCTTACTGGATTGATTTAGCCCTCTCCTATAATCAAGAGTTGACCAAGTAACTCATATCTAGCGAGATTAGAAAAACGAAAAGCAACTGCACAGGCGGTTGCTTTTTCACTTGCTTTCTTGAAATTCAATAGAACTTCTGAGTCTGATTCTTATAGTTTTCTTTCATCTTTTGTGATAAAATAGGCTCATACTCAATGAAAATCAAAGAGCAAACTAGGAAGCTAGCCGCAGGCTGTACTTAAGTACGGCAAGGCAAAGCTGACGTGGTTTGAATTTGATTTTCGAAGAGTATCAATCTATTTCTAGGAGGATGAGATATAGTTTCTACTATTGGTATTGTTAGTTTGTCTAGTGGCATTATCGGAGAGAATTTTGTCAAACACGAAGTCGACTTGGGTCTCCAACGTCTCAAGGATTTGGGACTCAATCCTGTCTTTTTGCCCCATTCGCTAAAAGGGTTAGACTTTAGCAAGGACCATCCGGAGGCACGTGCAGAGGATTTGATGCAGGCCTTTTCTGATGATAGCATCAACATGATCCTATGTGCCATCGGTGGGGATGATACCTATCGCTTGCTACCTTATCTTTTTGAAAACGACCAGCTTCAAAAGGTTATCAAGCCAAAGATTTTTCTTGGCTTCTCGGATACTACTATGAACCACCTTATGTTGCACAAACTAGGGGTCAAGACTTTTTATGGGCAATCCTTTCTAGCAGACATTTGTGAATTGGACAAGGAGATGTTGCCCTATAGCTTTCACTACTTTAAAGAACTGATTGAGACTGGAAGAATCTCAGAAATCCGCCCTAGCGACGTTTGGTATGAGGAACGAACTGATTTTAGTCCCAAGGCCCTGGGAACAGCTCGTATCAGTCATGTAAATACAGGCTTTGATTTGTTACAAGGAAATACCCAGTTTGAGGGAGAAATTCTCGGCGGTTGCCTTGAATCCCTCTATGATATCTTTGACAATTCTCGATACGTAGATAGCACGGAGCTCTGCCAAAAGTACAAACTCTTCCCTGACTTATCCGACTGGGAAGGAAAGATTCTTTTGTTAGAAACAAGCGAAGAGAAGCCTGAGCCGGAAAACTTCAAAAAGATGGTGCTGGCTTTGAAAGAAACTGGGGTATTTGAGGTCATCAGTGGACTCTTGGTCGGAAAGCCAATGGATGAAGCCTTCTATGACGACTATAAAGAGGCACTAATGAGCATCGTTGACAGCAATATCCCAATTGTCTATAATCTAAACGTTGGGCACGCCACACCAAGAGCCATTGTACCCTTTGGCGTCTATGCTTATGTGGATGCAAAAGAGCAAGTCATTCGCTTTGACTATAACAAAAAATAAACAATTTCTCCATTTTTATGCTTTTGTATTGATTTTCGCTAATTTCTATGATATCTTTTTGAAGGAGGTGTATATGACTAAACAAAAAATAAATCAAATTGTCGGTTCAATCGGGGCCTTTATCGGGATTATTGTATTTATCGCCTACATCCCACAAATTTTTGCCAATTTACAAGGCAACAAAGCTCAACCATTCCAGCCTTTATCCGCAGCAGTATCTTGTTTAATTTGGGTTATTTATGGATGGACAAAAGAACCTAAGAAGGATTGGATACTAATTATTCCAAACTCAGCTGGCGTTGTCTTAGGTGGACTGACATTTCTTACTGCACTATAAAAGTTACTAGCATATAATCAAAAAGCTGAGAGGAGATTCTCAGCTTTTTCTCTTGTATAACTACTAAAACGTCACATACTACTGATAACTAAAATAATCAAGGGAAGCTATTGCCTAACATATGAACAACTAGAGGATAATAAATATTCTCTTTTTCTTTCACATAGATGATAGAAAAGGCAATGCCTCCACCTAGATAACCGACTGCACTGACCCACTCTGATAAAGCCAAACTGTGCATATGAGTCAGAGCAAAAACAAGTCCTACCAGAAGAATGCTTAGCCAACTTGACAGACGTTTCTGCAAGTGATGTAACAAGAGCTGACGGAAAAAGAGTTCTTCCACAAAAGGTCCTATGATACAGGCGAAAACTGCTATCAGTATTGGTTGTTCTTGAAAGGTACTTTGAATATTCGACTGGTTTAGACCTTGTCCGACTAGCCCAAAAAACTGCTTCAACATCTCTGATACAAATTCAAAGACAAAAGTCATCAGAAAGAGAAAGAGCCATCCTGTTAAGACGCAAAAGAAGAATTTCCTTTTAGTCTTTCTAATCTCATTCCATTGTTTGATCAATCGATCCTTAAACAAGAAAGAGCCATATAGAGCTAGTACTACATAAACTAGATAATTTGCAATAGCAGATGGCATCAAGAAAGCCAGCAATTTAACTCCATCAAATACAAAGAGAACTGTATAGAGAATCGCAAAAATCAGAATTCCCTTATTTTTGTTAGACATCATTTAATTCCCCTTCCACTCACAATCATTCTCGTGGTCATCAACTAACCCTGCAGCTTGTAGAAATGACAAGACTGCAACGGGACCTGTGAACTTGAAGCCTCGTTTTTTGAGATCTTGAGATAACTTTTCAGACAAGGCTGTTTTAGCAGGTGCTAGGTGATAGTCAGGAACATCATTCACGATCGTTTTTCCCTCAACAAAAGACCAGAGATAGGCATCAAAGGAGCCATATGCTTCCTGAACTTGTAAAAATGCTTGGGCATTGGCACGCGTAGCAAAAATCTTGGCACGATTTCGGATGATGGCTGGATTGTCTAACAAGGCTTCCAACTGCGCATCCGTCATCTGAGCAATTTTCTGGGCATCATAAAAATGAAAGACTTCTCGGAATCCTTTTCGCTTATTTAGAACTGTTTCCCAAGATAGGCCCGACTGGTATGTCTCCAAACAAAGCAACTCAAAAAGGGCGCGGTCATCATGAAGAGCATGTCCCCACTCTTCGTCATGATAGGCTACATATAAGGGGTTATTCATTTTAACCCAACCACAGCGTTTCGGCATCTTATTCTCCTATTTGACCAACATCTTGAGGGCAGACTTGATATAGTTCTCTGCTGTATCTGTCGTTCCTTCAAAGAATTTCTTGATTTTCTTAAGTTCAGTCGCCTTGTAGCCCAGTGCCAGCATGGCCTCCATAGCTTCTTCCAGTTCTTGGTTCTCATTACTCGCTTGCACAGCGACTTTGGCAGGAAGGTCATCACTAGCCACGACTACCTTGCCTTCCAAGTCCAGAACCATTTGCTGGGCTGTTTTCTTACCAATTTTAGGGAACTTGGTCAAGTAGGTGATGTTCTTAGTCTCGATGGCTTGAACCAGGCCAGCATTGTCATCGGCAGCAATGATTGCAAGAGCTGAAACAGGACCAATCCCTGAGACCGAAATCAGACTGAGAAAGAGTTTTTTCTCATCTTCTGAGCGAAAACCATAAAGCAGATGGGCATCCTCACGGACAACTTGGTGCACATAAATCTGAGTTTCTTGGTTAACCTGACCTGAGTAAGCATAAGGATTGGCTACATGCAAGATATAGCCGATACCATTTGCCTCAAGGACAATATATTTAGCAGTGATTTTGGTAATGATTCCTTTTAGATATTCGTACATATTTTTTTCTCCATTATTTTGCCTATCTAGTATACCATATTTCCCCAAGACAGACTGCAACAAAAGGTGCAACCTCTGGTTGACAAATAGTACAAGAGATTGTATTCTCATTATAAGTAAAAATTGTTAGGATAGAAGTAGAAAAAGGAGGATAGAATAATGAAACTCGCAGAAAAACTATTTGAGCTCAGAAAGGAAAAAGGTTGGTCCCAAGAAAAACTAGCAGAACAAATCAATGTTTCTCGGCAAAGTATCTCCAAATGGGAGTCTGGACAAGTACTTCCTGAAATCGAAAAAATCATTGAATTAAGCAAGATTTTTCAAGTAACAACTGACTATCTCTTACTGGATGAAAACTTTGAAAAAGGTTCCACGGCAGTGATTTTGGAGGAAGATAAGGACAAATACTATAAAGAAGTTAAATCCTTTGGTCTCTGGCAGGTGATTTATATTTTCGTATTGGCTCTAGCTATCTATCTCTTTTTAGCTGGTTCAAGTTTCCCAGCTGAATTCACCGCTTGGATCTGGCTAACCTTGATTCTCTTAATCGCTTCTGCAATTGCTATCAATAAGTCTCTCAAAACCAAACAACGTTATCTTGATAAGGTAATTGGTCTTAAGAATCCTTCTGACAAAGATGACTCTACAAAACCTTGAATCATCTAGTTCAGTTTTCACAACACTTTTTATAGAACTGGTCTTGTCAAGCAAGTGTAAACCTCGTGTCAAGTTGCCCATGTCCAATCAAGTTCCCACTTTAGAAAAACTAAAAAGCCTTGTTCGAAAAGGAACAAAGGCTTTTTGTGTTCTTAATATTTCCCCAACTCTCGAAGGCTGGTATGATTCTCCTGAATGCGTCGGAACATCTTTTCCATATCCGACTTGGTGAAATGCACCAAAACAGGACGTCCATGGGGACAGTTGTAAGGATTGTCACATTGAGAGAGCTGATAGAGGAGTTGTCTGGCTGAGTGGTCATCGATGCGATGGTTTGCCTTGATAGACCGCTTGCAGGACATCATAATAGCCAGCTCTGCTCGGTATTTCTTGATCGAAACTTCCTTGGTCAAGAGTAGCATATCACACATTTCATAGATGCCTGATTCAATCTCTTCCTCTGCCATCCAAATAGGATGTTCACGCAGGATAAATTGATTTTCTCCGTACTCTGCCAAAAAGACACCCACTTCCTCTAAGAGAGGCATTCTTTCCCTGAGTCGAAGGGCATCATCTGCAGGAAATTCAAAGAGATAGGGCACTAGGAGTTGCTGCTGGCTCTGGTCAACATTGCCGATGCTTTCACGGTATTCCTCATATTTAACCCGTTCCTGAGCCGCATGTTGGTCTATGATGTAAAGTCCATCTCGCCCTTGGGCAAAGAGATAAGTCCCGTGCATTTGTCCGAAAAACTCCAACTCTGGGAAGCTGGATGCTTCTTCTCGCTCCAGCTTGTCATAGGCCTTATCGATGCTAGCAAGATCTAACTCTGGATGGTCTAGTTGGTCGTAGTTAGCAGGCTTTCTCTCTGCAAAATGCAGTTTTGCTGGCTTGGTCAACTGGTCCAAGGTTTCCTTGGCAAATAAGGTCAAATCTTTCCCTTCCTCAGTTAATTCAACCTGATGATCAGCCACCTCAGCTTGACAAGGTCTTGAGAGTTCTGTTTTTTCATAGTAGAGCGTATTTTCTTTGAGTGGGAGAATGGTCTGTTCTACCTTTTGACGATTGCGCACGGTCGACTTGGCAAGATTTTCCAAGGCATCAGGGATCAAGCTTGCTCTTTGAGACTGTTAGAAATAGCTTCTGAGACTAACGCCATCAGTTCTTTTTCCTTAGAAATCCGCACTTCTTGCTTGGTCGGATGCACATTGACATCCGCTAGATAAGGGTCGATATGGATGTGAATGACAGCCAGTGGAAAACGGCCCACCATGAGCTTGCTGCCATAGCCATCCAAAATTGCACGATTGAGCAAGAAGTTCTTGATATATCGCCCATTGATGAAGAGGCTGATATAGTTGCGATTAGCCCGAGTCAACTCAGGCAAGGACACAAAACCTGTAATTTCAAAGTCTAGATCCGAATTCTCAATGGCTATCATCTTCTTGGCACTCGCCAAGCCATAAATTCCAGCAATAGCTTGGCGTAGTTGACCCGTACCAGCTGTTCGTGTCATTTCCTTGCCATCACTAATCAAACTAAAAGAAATCTCTGGATGGGCCAAGCCCAGACGGTTGACAATATCAATGATATGAGACAGCTCCGCCTGCTGGCTCTTCATATACTTGAGACGTGCAGGCGTGTTGAAAAAGAGGTCCTCTACACAAACCTTGGTCCCCACTGGACTTGTCGCAGGAGTGATTGCTTCGACTTCACCCCCACGCGCAACGAGCTTGGTCCCATGACTCGCACCATCCACCGCCGTCAACAAAGTCAAGACACTAACAGAAGCGATAGAGGGCAGGGCTTCACCTCGAAATCCGAGCGTCCGAATCCGAAAGAGGTCTGCTTGATTTTTTATCTTACTGGTTGCATGACGACGCAAGGCCAATTCCACCTCATCGTGGGCAATTCCATGACCATTATCTGTGATTTGAATTTTCTTGAGACCAGCTTCCTCAATCTCAATGATAATCTGGCTAGAGCCCGCGTCAATAGCATTTTCTACCAACTCTTTGACTACACTGGCAGGACGTTCAATGACCTCTCCTGCCGCTATCTGGTTTGCCAGCACCTCTGGCAATTCAATAATTTGAGACATCTTTCAGCCCCTTTCTGTATCTATTTTCCTAGAAATTGATTAGTGCTATTATACCATATTTCAGATACTATCAGAAAAAGCAAATACCACATAGACTCCAAATCTCTCCACATAGACAAAAGCTCTTGCCATGGGCCGTAAAATAGTGTTTAATAAAGGTGTACAAGAAGTGATCACAACTTTGTATAACTGAAAAGGAGGGAAATTTATGAAAGTAGAACTACAGATAAAGGAGACTTACGAGGAGGAAAAGCTGATTGTCCAAACTCCTCAGCCGACCGAAAAAGTCCAGAAAGTCATCGAGTTCGCAGAAAATCTTGACCAAAAAGAAACAATCAAAGGAAAGATTGAGGATCAGGTCTATCTAGTTAAGATTGGTAAGATACAACGCTTCTATATCGAGAATCGCAAGGTTCTAGCAGAAACAGCATCTCAGACCTATGCCATTGATTTGCGTCTCTATCAAGTTCTTGACATTCTGCCGACCACTTTTATCCAAATTTCCCAATCAGAAATCGTTAATATCGACTCGATCTCTCATCTCAAACTAACCCCCAACGGTCTGGTTGAAATTTTCTTAAAAAATGAAAGCTTCACCTACTCTTCACGCCGTTACCTAAAAACCATCAAGGAGAAATTAGAACTATGAAAAAACAAATCTTTCACGATGCAGCCGCTGGTGTACTCATCGGCCTCATTCTCTCTATCCTCTTTTCACTCATTTATGCACCAAATACCTATGCCCCACTGAGCCCCGAGTCTCTCATCGGCCAAGTGATGGTTCAACATCAGGTTCGCGGCGCTCTGGTCTTGCTCTACTGCATGATCATCTGGTCAGCTATCGGCGTTCTCTTTAGCTTTGGCAGTCGCTTATTCAGCCGTGACTGGAGTTTGCTCCGTGCCACACTTTCCCATTTCTTCCTCATGCTGGCTGGCTTTGTTCCACTAGCAACTCTGGCTGGTTGGTTCCCCTTCCACTGGACCTTCTATCTCCAGCTCATTCCAGAGTTTGCGATTGTCTACCTTATCATCTGGACTATTCTCTATAAAAGAGAAGCTAAAAAAGTAGACCACATCAATCAACTCTTGGCCCATAAAAAGTAATATAGAAATCCCACTCACAAAGGCGCGAGTGGGATTCTTTTTATAATTTTTGTTTGAACTCAACTAAGACATTCATAGCCTGCATAGGTGTCATATTGTACACATCCAGTTTAGCTAATTCTGCTAGGATAGGATGTTCTTCAGGCGCATCAAAGAGTGACATCTGTTCTTTGACAGCACTTGTTTCTCTCATCGGAGCAGGACTTTCCGTCCCTTGACTCTCCAGTTGAGTCAATATCTTATCCGCCCTTGCTAAAAGTTCTGCTGGTAAACCAGCAATCTTAGCAACATGGATACCGTAGGATTTGTCAGCTGGTCCTGGTTCGATCTTGTGAAGGAAGGTGACCTGCCCATCCTGCTCCAAGGTTGCCACATGAACATTGACCAAGTGTTCCAAGCTAGACTCCAGACTGGTCAACTCATGGTAGTGGGTCGCAAAGAGGGTTTTGGCTCCGATATGTTCATGAATGTATTCGATGATGGACTGGGCAAGAGCCATCCCATCATAAGTCGCAGTTCCTCGACCTAACTCATCAAAGAGAATCAAGGAATCCTTGGTCGCATGAGAAATGGCATTGTTGGCCTCCATCATCTCCACCATGAAGGTTGATTGACCTGAAACCAAGTCATCTGCTGCTCCAATGCGGGTAAAGATAGCATCGAAAATAGGCAAATGGGTGCTCTCAGCCGGCACATAAGAACCCAGCTGGGCCATAACCGCTGTTATGGCTAGCTGACGCATGTAGGTAGACTTCCCACTCATGTTTGGCCCTGTGATTATCTGAATACTGGTATCTTCTGTCATCTGAATGGTATTAGGAATATAGGTCTGAGCTCCCATGACCTTTTCAACGACAGCATGGCGTCCCTTTTGGATATCGATTTGTGAATCATCCCCAAACTCAGGTCGGATCAAATGCTGGGTTTCAGCCACAACTGCGAGACTTTGCAAGACATCAACCGTTGCAATTCCTTGAGCTAGAGTCTGCAAACGCTGGATGTACTTGCTGACTTCCTCACGGATGCGCATAAAGATTTCATACTCTAGGTTGGCTGACTTCTCACGCGCCTCCAACATATCCCCCTCGATACGGCTAATTCCTCGGTACCGAAGCGTTCCGAGTTTTTCAGCGTCGCCTTGCGGAAAAAGTGGGTTGGCACATTCCCCAGTTGCGAATTGGTCACATGGAAATAGTAGCCATCTTTTTTATTGTAGTCAATCTTGAGCGTGCTGATGCCAGAATTTTCTCTCTCCTTAGCCTCAATCTCAGCAATCCAGCTAGTCCCTTCTCTGAGTACTCGGCGGTATTTATCCAAAGTCTTATCAAATCCGGTCCGAATAATGCCACCCTCCGTAATCACATGAGGAGCTTCAGGAGCAATCGCTGCGCTAATCAAGCTCTCCAACTCAGGGATTCCATCCAACTGTTCGATGAGATAGACCAGAGCAGGATGCTCCATCCCTTCTAAAATCGCACGAATACGTGGCACACTAGACAATGTAGTAGCTAACTGCAAGAGATCCTTGGGATTGGTCTTGCCAAAAGAAACCCGACTAGCCAAGCGTTCGATATCATAAACACCTTTGAGACTGTCCGTTAAATCACTACGCTCAAAGAAGTGGTCAAGAAAGACCTGCACCACCTCTTGACGCTGGACGATTCGCTCCTTATCAATCAAGGGACGATGAATCCAAGAACGTAAGAGCCGCATACCCATAGCCGTTTTGGTTTCATCCAAAAGCCAGAAAAGACTGCCTTGCTTCTTGCCTGAACGGGCATTCTCAACCAAATCCAAACTAGCCTTAGTAGCATAATCCATCTGCAAGAAATCTTTGATTTCATAGCGGATAACAGGTTTGAGGTGGTTCAATTCCCGCATCTGGGTCCGGTGAACATACTGGAGGAGCTTACTAGCTGCCGCTTGCTCCACAGCTGCCAGTCGTGAATCCAGTAAATGAAGGTCCTCAAAGGCTTCTTTTTCATAAGAAAGTACCAAATTCATCTGACGGCTGAGGATTTGCTCTTCTTCGTCTGACAAGTCATAACCCAGCACCACTTCTCGGGCTTTGAGGTTACGGATTTCCCCACAAACGAGAGTAAAATCCAATAAACCAGTCACATAAAAATCACCTGTCACTAGATCCATATAAGCCAGACCAAATTGATTGCCATCACGATCTAAGGCAACCAAGAAATTATTCTGACTATCGGGCTTACTACTATCGACTACTGTACCAGGTGTGATGACCTGCACCACCTCTCGCTTGACAACCCCCACTGCTTGTTTGGGATCTTCCATCTGTTCAGCTATAGCAACTTTATAGCCCTGCTCAATCAGAACATCGATATACTGTTGGGCAGAATGATAGGGGACGCCCGCCATGGGTATCGGATTTTCTGCATTTTTATTCCGACTCGTTAAGGAAATTTCTAAAATTTGTGCTGCATTGATTGCATCTTCATAGAACAACTCGTAAAAATCACCCATCCGAAAAAGCAAAAAAGCATCTGGGTATTGTTTCTTAATATCCACATACTGTTGCATGCCGGGTGATAACTTTTCTGTTGCCATTTTCCGTCTCTCCTTGCTAAAAATAAGTCTTGAGAGCACCTCCCAAGACCTTATTTATCTTTCATCAAATCTAGCAAACGATCTTCCATCAGCTTGGCAACGTGCTGGTCTCGACAAATAACCAATAAGGTATTAGCACCAGCAACCGTTCCTAAAATCCATTCATCCTTGTTTGCATCTACAATGTTTGCTAAGACTGCAGCTTCCCCAAGTTTGGTATGCAGTACCAAGGTAAACTCTGCTCTTGCAACTCCTTCTAAATGATGAGACAAAAACTCAACTAAATCAATCTTATCTGTCTCATTTGCTAGTACATAATACACCATATCATTTTTCTTAACCTTGGTCAAGCCGATTTCACGCAAATCACGTGACAAAGTCGTTTGTGTCACATAAACATTACGAGCTTCTAAACGATCTTGAATCTCTTTTTGTGTCCCAAGTTTTTCTTCGGTGATCATCTTTTTAATCAACTGATGCCGTTCTCTTTTTCTCATATTATCCTCTTAAGTGAATATTTATAACAAGTTTTACATTTATTTTATAACTACATTATACCAAAAAAACTGGATATTTCAAAAAATATCTCTTCTTTCCAAAAAAATGTAGTAAATTGTGTTAAAATAGTAGAAAAGCCCTAAAGGAGCCCTAAATGAATACAAAAGAATTGATTGCTAGCGAGTTGGCTAGCGTCATTGATAGCCTGGACCAAGAGGCTATTTTAAATTTACTAGAAACACCTAAAAACTCAGATATGGGAGATATCGCCTTCCCTGCCTTCTCATTGGCAAAGGTTGAACGTAAAGCTCCTCAAATGATTGCTGCTGACATCGCTGAAAAGATCAATAGCCAAGCTTTTGAAAAAGTTGTAGCAACAGGTCCTTACGTCAACTTTTTCCTTGATAAGGCTGCCATTTCTGGTCAAGTTCTACAAAACGTTATTACTGAAAAAGAGCACTACGCTGACCAAGAGATTGGCAATCAAGAAAATGTTGTCATTGACATGTCTAGTCCTAATATCGCTAAACCATTTTCAATCGGTCACCTTCGTTCAACAGTTATCGGAGATAGCTTGTCACATATCTTCCAAAAAATCGGCTATCAAACTGTCAAGGTCAACCACTTGGGAGACTGGGGTAAACAGTTTGGGATGTTGATTGTTGCCTACAAAAAATGGGGAAATGAGGAAGCCGTTAAAGCGCATCCAATCGATGAACTTCTTAAACTCTACGTTCGCATCAATGCTGAAGCTGAAAAAGATCCTAGCTTGGATGAAGAAGCGCGCGAATGGTTCCGCAAACTGGAGAATGGAGATGAGGAAGCCCTCGCTCTCTGGCAATGGTTCCGTGATGAAAGTTTAGTGGAATTCAACCGCCTTTACAATGAATTGCAAGTCGAATTTGACAGCTACAACGGGGAGGCCTTTTACAATGATAAGATGGATGCTGTTGTAGACATTCTCGCTGAAAAAGGACTTCTTGTTGAGTCAGAAGGGGCTCAAGTTGTCAATCTTGAGAAATATGGAATTGAACATCCAGCCCTTATCAAAAAATCTGATGGTGCAACTCTCTATATCACACGAGACTTGGCTGCAGCCCTTTACCGTAAAAACGAATACCAATTTGCCAAATCCATCTATGTTGTTGGTCAAGAGCAATCTGCCCACTTCAAACAACTCAAGGCAGTACTACAAGAGATGGGCTATGATTGGAGCCAAGACATTATCCATGTTCCGTTTGGATTGGTAACAAAAGAAGGAAAAAAACTCTCTACTCGTAAAGGAAATGTCATCTTGCTAGAGCCTACTATTGCAGAGGCTGTTAGTCGTGCCAAGACCCAAATCGAAGCGAAAAATCCTGAGTTAGAAAATAAAGACCAGGTTGCCCACGCTGTTGGGGTTGGGGCTATCAAGTTCTATGATCTTAAGACCGACCGTACAAATGGATACGACTTCGACCTTGAAGCTATGGTATCCTTTGAAGGAGAAACTGGACCTTACGTTCAATACGCCTACGCTCGTATCCAATCTATCTTGCGCAAAGCCGATTTCAAACCAGATACAGCTGGCAACTACAGCCTGAATGATGCTGAAAGCTGGGAAATCATTAAACTACTCCAAGACTTCCCACGTATTATCAATCGTGCAGCAGATAATTTTGAACCTTCTATCATTGCGAAATTTGCGATTAGTCTGGCTCAAGCATTTAACAAATATTATGCACATACACGTATCCTAGATGAAAGTCCTGAGCGCGACAGTCGTCTGGCCCTCAGCTACGCAACCGCAGTCGTCCTCAAAGAAGCTCTTCGTTTGCTCGGGGTAGAAGCGCCAGAGAAGATGTAAATCGCCAAAGTTACTTGATTGCGGAGCAATCGAAGTAACTAACGCCAAATCCTATTCGGACTTTGGCTAGGCGCTTCACTAGTAAAGAAACATAAATATTGTCGATTTATGTTTCTTTACGTCGTAACCAGTACGAGTTGCCCAAACGCTTCACTAATTCACCTAACCAAATAATATCGATTTAGTTTGGTTTAGGTTCTAATCTTTTAAATTACTTGAAAGCAATCTGAAAGATTGAGGCAAATAGCATTTATATTTTGTTCGGCATTGTAGCATTTCAATGAAACAATTTATTCACTTTTACTATTTATCACACTGGGAGATTCCTTATGAGCCAATATGCTTATATTCTCGTTGTACTTAGCTTGGTTTTCCTTTTTCTGCTCAATAAGTACGAGAAGGAAAGACTTCAAAGACTCTACCAAGAGCAACTCTTGAAGGACGAGACATTTAGGTCTGACATCAAAGAGAAAATTCACACGACTGAAAATATCAATGATGTCATTGCACATATCAATAAAACTTACCATCTGGGAATGTTGCTCTCAAAAGACGTCACAGATCAATTGAAATAATCAAAATCTGAGAAGCTTTCTTCTCGGATTTTTTAGGCTTACCATATTTTCCTTGGAGAAATTTCATTAACGCATGTAAAGTTTTCTGTAATTTTCTATATTTTTTCAAACTGGCCTTGCATTTCTTTTAAGTTTTTTTGTAGAATAGTAGCTATCTATTCAGATTATTCTGAAAATTCAAAAATAGGAGCGTTTATTATGTCACAAGTTACGTTATCAAACCAGTCAACCTGGGCAAGCAAACTTAAGGCAATGGGACCAGGAATCCTAATGGCTTCTGCCGCCGTTGGAGGCTCTCACATTGTATCCTCTACTCAAGCTGGTGGTTCTTATGGTTGGTCTCTACTCCTCTTGGTTATCTTGGCCCATGTCTTTAAATATCCATTTTTCCGTTTTGGTGCCGAATATACTGCTGACACTGGTAAAACCTTGGTCGAAGGCTACGCCGAAAAAGGGGAACTCTATCTCTGGATTTTCTTTGTCCTCAATGTCTTCTCTGCCATGGTCAACACAGCTGGAGTCGCTATCCTTTGCTCTGCCATCATCGCTAGCGCCTTCCCAATGATCGGTCTCAGCATCACTCAATGGTCCCTTATCCTTGTTGCAGTCATTTGGGCCATGCTACTCTTTGGTGGCTACAAACTATTGGATGGTATGACAAAATGGATCATGTCCGCTTTGACCATTGCAACTGTTCTTGCAGTTATTATTGCGGCAATTAAGCATCCAGAATACAGCTCTGATTTTGTCGAAAAGACACCCTGGCAAATGGCGGCCCTCCCTTTTATCGTTTCCCTCTTAGGATGGATGCCTGCCCCTATTGAAATCTCGGCCATCAATTCACTCTGGTCTGCTGAAAAGAAAAAGACCGTCAACTTTAATACAGCGGACGCACTTTTTGACTTTAACGTTGGTTACATTGGAACTGCTATCCTAGCCGTATTCTTCGTGGCACTAGGAGCACTTATTCAGTATCCTACAGGACAGGCAGTTGAAGCCGCTTCAGCTAAGTACATTTCTCAATTTGTTGGTATGTATGCCTCTGTTCTTGGAGAATGGTCCCGTTATTTGATCACCTTTATCGCCTTTCTTTGTATCTTTGGAACAGTTATTACTGTTATCGATGGTTACTCTCGAGTCAATCAGGAATCGCTGCGACTCTTGATTCGTCAAAAAGAGGATTCTCGCAAATCTTTGAACATCTGGATGACCATTACCGCTATCATTGGTATCGTAATTATTAAATTCTTTGCTGGTCAAGTTTCTACCATGCTTCGCTTTGCCATGATCGGTTCTTTCCTGACAACACCATTCTTCGCTCTTTTGAACTATGTATTGGTGACACGTGAGAATAAAAATCTTCCTTCTTGGCTAAAACTCCTCGCTATCGCAGGATTGATTTTCCTCTTTGGCTTTGCTATTTTCTTTATCTATGCACTTGCCATCGGAAAAGCAGGATAGTTTATAAAATGGCACCCTTACGGGGTGCTTTTTGTATACGCGAAAAGCAGTTGAAAATCTCAACTGCCCTTCAGTACTACTTTATTTTTCTGTTTCTAACTCATACAAATCTGCAATGATCGCTGCGACCTTTTTAATATCTCCCAGCATCCCACGCATTTCAAAGTCTGCTAGGACCGGGAAGCCAAAGCGCTGGCTATACTGCTTGGCTGTCAGACAGTATTGATTGTTAAAATTGCGATTACCAGATCCCACCACCCCAAAACACTTACTGGCATTGTCTCCATAGGCGATAAAATCACCCACTGGAGTCGTTAGGATCTCAACATCGCCGTTATCGACACCATTTCCACCTTCTAGATAGGTTGGTAAAAAGGCGACATAGGGGTGATCCATCTCAAAGAAATCTTTCCCTTCCTTGACCAAATCCTTGATATGGATCTTTTGGACCTCAATCCCTTCGTGCTGGGACAAGAGATAGTCCTTGAGTCGGGTTACAAAACTCTCTGTATTCCCGCTCAAACTGATATAAACTAAGGATATTTTTTTCATATTGACCTCGATTTTTATTTTTGGATATTAAAAGAACTACCAAGATTGTAACTTGATAGTTCTCTTTTGTCAATACTTAGGCAACTTCCTCTGCTTCGGCTTCCTCAGCCAAATCTTTTTGCTGGCGCCACATCTTGTAAAAGACTAAGGCTAAAAAGAGGACATTGATAATCATGAACAAAATAACAGTTCCTTTTGCTAATGCGCCTATTCCTAAGCCTAGGGTATCATCTTTGATCAATTGAATTGCATCTTGAATGTTCACAAAAGAATAGACCAAACCAACAATCGCTAGCAAAAGATAGCCAAGATAAGCATAGTTTGCAAATTGGACGTTTTTACGAACTAAGAACACAAAGGCTACCACAACTAAAATAGCAGATAAAACAATCAAAACTACATTAAAAATTGAGTGCGATGCCGCTGTTACTTGGTAGGTATAGTTAACCGTGTCTTCTATTTGCTGAGCAGTAAGGGACCCACTATTAGATAGGCTCGCACGAAGAACTTCCTTGCTAGGGACTGGGCCCAAGATGCCAAATAATGACGAAGCAGAAATGAGTGCTGATAGGACTAACAAAATCCAGAGATAAATTGGTTTCTTTTTCATATTATCCTCCTATAAAACCTTTTGGATATTATAGCATTTTTTGTACAGGAATACAACTTTTACAAGCTGGTTTCAACTTGTTTCCGATAAGCTTTCGGTGATTTTCCGCACAATTTACGGAAAACCTTATAGAAATATCCAACATTACTATAGCCAACTGCATAGCAAATATCTTCGATGCTATCACTGGTCGAAAGTAAGAGTTGCTGTGCTGCCTTAATTCGCTGTTTATTGAGCAATTCCGCAAAGGTTGAGTTGGTTTCCCTCTTGATCAGCTGACCGAGATAGACAGGATTGATAAAGAGATCCTTGCTAATATCCTTAAGTGAGAGCTCTTTCTGATAATCACGCCCAATCACTTCCAGAACGCTCACCACATTTTCATTCATGCGGTACTGGCCAAAGAACTTGGTCAAGGTTTCTTTGATATAGGCAACCAATTCTTCAAAGGAGTTAATAGCATGGATGGCTTTGACAATCTCTGTCATATCATCCGCTTTTAGATGCTCAAACAAGTGGAAGACATCCATGACAAATTGGGTGAAGAGTTGTTTGGTGATAGCCACGCGCGGTGTATTCTCTAAGACAACCTTCTCTAGCAGGGTCAATTCTTCGATGATTTGATTGATATTTCCTTGGATAATCACGCGATAAATCGGTTCGTAATAGGCAAATAGACTCTCGGATTTTTCTAGATTGACAGAACCGTAAAAGAGGGCTTTTTCTGCGTTGATTTTCCATTTTTCAAAGGCTTGTTGGTAGGGCGCTCCAAAAGACGTTACTACGATTCCATCTAGTGGTTGATCAGAGATAAAAATCTGCCAGTCTTGACCTAAAACATAGTAAGGAATAGTGAAAGAACCTTGTTTTTCCTTGGAAAGACCTATCCACCAGTTGTCTTTATCTGCTAAGAACTTGACAAAGCCTTCTTCATCCAATTCTTGGCTGAGAGTCTGGCTTTGCTCCACCTTTTCCTGAAGTTGGCTCGCAATTTTTTCTAATAAATGACTCAACTCCACCTTATCCACCGGCTTCACCAGATAATCCACGACACTAAGGTTCATGGCTTTTTTAACGTACTCAAACTCCTGATAACCAGACAGCAAGATATAATAGGTATCTGGAAGTAGCTCTTTCATTTCCCTAATCATCTCAAGTCCGGTCTTATCTGGCATGTTGACATCGGAAATGACCACATCTACTGGATTTCCCTTGACGTAGTCCAAAGCATCGTCAGCATGATTGGCTGTTGCGACAACTTTCATATCCCATTTTTCAAAAGGAATCAAGCGCTTGAGCCCCTCTGTCACCATGTACTCGTCGTCTACTAATAAAACTTTATACATTTCTACCCTTTCTATTCATCCTGGATAGTGATTCGATAGCGAACGCCTTCTTGCTCAGCTGATTCTACACTGATTTGGTAGCGATCCCCAAAATAGAGGACAAAGCGTTCGTGTACATTCACTATTCCGATTGACTGTCGCTCACCGCTGTAGCTTGCTTCGTGCTCAAAACTTCTCTGAGCTAATTTCTCTTGCAAGGCAGCTAATTTTTCAGCAGGCATGCCACGACCATTATCGACTACCAGGATTTCAACAAATCCCTCACCCTTCAAGACCTTGATGCTGATGACATTGTCTGTTCGGCGGTGGTCAATACCGTGGGCAAAGTAGTTTTCGACCAATGGTTGGAGCGTGAACTTGGGAATCTTCATATTTTCTAATTCTGGCGCGATCTTAAAGCCATAAGCTACTGACTTTGGATAGCGAACCATACAGAGATAACTGTATTTACGACAAAATTCTAGTTCTTGTTGCAAGGTCGTTTCACGCTCATCGGAGATATTGTTCCGCAACAAGCTACTAAATTCATAGATAATATCCGCCAGCTCATCTTGACTTTCCATCACCGCATACATGCGCAAGAATTCCAAGGTATTATACATAAAATGCGGATTGATCTGAGCTTGCAAGGCTCGCATATTAGCATCTTTTTGGCTAAGTTCCAACTGATAAATATCGTGGATATTTTTTTCCAGTCGGTCCAACATATCATTGGTTGTTTCTGAGATAAGGAGCAATTCCTGATCTTTCTCAGAGGTATCGATGCGAAGTCCCTCTTCTCCTTGGGCAATAACCTGAATAGACTCGACCAAATCCACCACCTGCTTTTGATATTTTGAAAAGGTCTGTCTCAGAGTAATATACAAAATGATGATGAAGAGAATACTTAGTCCAATAATGACAGCAGAACTAGTCAGCGTTCCCTTAAGAACAAAATCCTTAGGAACAGCTACACGAACTTGATAGCCATGAGAGGTGACTCCTACAAGCCAGTTCTCCCGCTCAGCTGACACCTTCTCCCCAAGCTGGAACATCTCCGTATCAAAAGGCGAAGTCACCGTCACAGCCATTGGTGTGTTACCTCGGGTATTGTCAATAGCTCCACGTAAGACATCTGGGGATAGGGAGATGTAGATTACTCCTAGATCCTGGTCAGAAACGGGATCGGATACAGGAATGGCAAAACTATTGGGAGCTGGTTTGAAATTTTCTGCTGGAATTTTCTCTCCACTTCGTTTCCCTCGGCTAGAAACAAAGACTTCTTTGTAATCTCGGAGGACAATTGCCACCCCTGTCACAAAATCATTGCGAACATAGAGATCGTCAATATTTTCATACAAAGATACCGAGATATAGGGTGAAGCCTTGCGCTCTAATTGCCAATAAAAATAGTCTGGTGTACTGAGACTAAAGTACTTGTAAATCCCTTCGATGCGAGCCTGATTTTCAACCAAAGTCTGGGCAAGCCGAGTCGACTCTCTATGGTAATATTCAATCTCACTTACTGTCCGAGTCGTCACGCGTTGGGCTACTCGCTGTGCTTCTTTCTCACGCGAATCCCAGTCAGCGTAGGAAATCATTACCGCAAAACCAGCAATGATAACCATCATGACGAGGCTATAAAAACGTAAAAGAGAGTGAAGCCAAAATTGCTTCATTCTATTTTGTCGCCAATTTTTCATGGATACTTTCATAAATAGGTTCCAACATATCACTGATAAAGAAATGCCACATTCCAATTCCTACAAAAAAGAGCAAGGCAGGCATATAATAACCAACTCCTACAAGGAGAGCTGACCCGAGTAAAACCTTGGCAATCGCGGGTAGGCTCATAAAAATCCCGATAAGGGACAGTTTTAAGGTGTTTTGGTAGGATAAATCAAAGTACACCTGAAGTTTCAAGGAAACAGTATAGGCTAGAAAGACAAGAGCAACTACAAGGACATTGAGAAAGGTCGCTAAGAGGTGGAAGATAGTCTGGTGGGGCAATTGAACTAGAAGATACAAACCATAAACTAGGACAAGATCCACAAACACAAAACTATAGAAAGCCAGATTGCTCTTGACAAAATTACTCTTATACAATTCCCAAGCTTCCTTCAAATGGTATGCTCGATAGGTATACCCATGCTCTGCATACAAACTCATCAGGGTGGCACTAGCTGGTGCCAAACCCAAAACTACTCCTCCTGCTAGTGTTAATAACCAGAAATAAGCCGTCGCCATCATTCCCAAAAAGATACGATTAAAGACGAATTCTAGAAATTTTCCCATGCTACTCTCCTTAAACTAACGATGTAACTATTATATCATATTTCAAGCGTTTTCAAAAATATAGAACTCCCATTTACAATCCTCAAAAAGCGTGATACAATTGGTTTTGTTAATTTGCATCAAGGAGATTCTCATGAAGAAAAATATCTTAACCACCCTCTTGGCCGCCGTCCTCTACTTTCTCTGTGTAGGGATTGGAGTCTTCCTAGGACACCTGGTCGACCAAACAGGCAATATGTTCTACGCACCTGCCTTTTCTGCCCTTGTCGGTGGCAGTGTCTACATGCTTCTTTTGACGAAGGTCCCTCGTTTTGGCGCTATCACCACTCTAGGACTTTTTATGGCAATTTTCTTCCTCGCTAGCAAGCATGGCGCTGGTGCCTTTCTCCCAGGACTCGCTTGTGGTCTTACAGCAGATGCCATCGCTCGTCTCGGAAACTACAAAGACCGAATCAAAAACACCCTCTCCTTCCTCGTCTTTGCTTTTAGCACAAGTGGCCCTATCTTCCTCATGTGGATCCGTCCCAAAGCTTACATGGCCACCTTACTTGCACGTGGAAAATCCCAAGAATACATTGACCGTATCATGGTCGCTCCAGAGTTGGACAAAATCCTTCTCTTTGTTTCGAGCATCCTTCTAGGTGCCTTGATGGGTGCTTTGATAGGGCAAGCCATTAGTAAAAAGCTTACACACAAGATCTAATCACTAAAAAAGAGCCCTTCGGCTCTTTTTATTTATGACTTAATTTCTTGGTCAAGAAATCTCCCAAGAACTGGATTGTAAAGATAATCAAGATGATAATGATAGTCGCCAAGATAGTCACATCGTGATTGTAGCGATTAAACCCATAGGCAATGGCCACATTACCGATACCACCCGCACCAACTGCTCCCGCCATAGCTGTTTCCCCAACAAGGGAAATCAGGGTCACAGTCGTCACACGAATCAAATCTGGAAGACCTTCTGATAGGTAAACACCCACGATATCCCAAAAGGTCGCTCCGCTCGCTTGAGCCGCCTCAATGACACCGCCATCTAACTCAGCCAAGACAACCTGCACCTGACGGGCAAAGAAGGCAAAGACCGCAAAAGAAAGGGGGACAAGGGCTGCATTTGGACCGATACTAGTCTTGACGATCAAGTGAGAAAGTGGCGACATGATTGCCAAGAGGATGATGAAAGGAACCGCACGGAAAATAGAGGTAATCTTGTCTAAAATCCAGAAGATAACCTTATTTTCCAAGACACCGCCTGGCGCTGTCAAGACGAGGAAGAGACCTGCCACCAACCCTAAGAACCCTCCGATGATGAAGGAAAGAACTGTCATATAAAGAGTTAGGTAGATGGCTGTTCCCCAGCCTGCCTGACCAGCCCAGCCCATCTTATAGACATTTGGTAGATAAGTTTGAATCAACTCTGTCATTTTACTGTCCTCCCTTCAATACTTTTAACTGCACACCCGCTTGACGGATAGCCTCTTGGGCGCCTGCTAGTGCTTCTTTTTCACCAGACAGGACCACCACCAATTCTCCGACTGGAGTGCCATCGAGGATTTCAATATTCCCATAGAGGATATTGGCCGTTACTTGGTAACGCTTGTACAATTCATTCAAAAGCGGATCGTCTGTCGAAGCCCCTGCATACTTGAGCTGCACTAAAATACTGTTCTCAGATAAATGTTCTACGATTTCTTGCTTCTCAATCTTAACCATGGCTTCATCAATACCTGTAGCTGTTGAGATAAAGTCCTGTGTCAAAGGTTGTTTAGGGTCTGAGAAGATTTCAAGAACACTTCCTTCTTCAATCAAACGGCCATCCTGCATGACCGCCACACGGTTGGCAATGTCTTTGACAATCTGCATTTCATGCGTAATCAAGACAACGGTCAAGCCTAATTTTTGGTTCAAATCTTGCAACAAGGCCAAAATCTGCTTGGTTGTCTTAGGATCAAGGGCAGACGTTGACTCATCTGAAATCAAGATTTTTGGATCATTGGCCAAGGCACGCGCAATAGCCACACGCTGTTTTTGTCCTCCAGATAGTTGTGACGGATAGTTTTCTGCACGATCAGCCAAGCCAACCAAGTCCAACAACTTGGCTACTTTAGCTTTCTTTTCTTCCTTGCTGAGTCCAGAATGTTTAAGGGCAAAGGCCACATTCTCCTCGGCCGTTTTCTGGCTCATAAGATTAAAGTGTTGGAAAATCATCCCGATATCTTGACGTTTCCGACGTAACTGCTCCGCCGTCAAAGTGACCTTACCATCAAAAATCACATCGTCATCAATGGTAATTTTTCCTGCAGATGGTTTTTGCAAGAGGTTAATCACCCGTACAAGGGTTGATTTCCCCGCTCCAGAATATCCAACGATTCCGTAAATATCCCCTTCTTGGATGTGAATGGTCACATCCTTGACCGCTGTGATGGTTCTCTTCTTTTGATGAAAAGTCACATCAATCTGATCTAACTTGATAATATCTCTACTCATAGCTTCTAATCAGCTCCTCTACTAATTCAATATGGGTGTAGTAATCGGCGATTCGCACATTTTCATCTCCACCATGGTCTCGGCTATTGGCATTTCCTAGACCGAAGGCCACCATTGGTACCTCTAGGGCATCAAAGACCGTATGCATAGGTCCTGTTCCTGCTGTGGTCGGCAAGACTGAAACGCCTTGTGGATAGAATTTCTTGGCCAACTCGATCACATTGAGAATAGCTGGCGCGCTCATATCGCTTCGATAGCTCATCTCTCCCAAGGTATAGTATAATTCTACCTTATCAAAGCCATTTTTGTCTAGCTGTTTCCGAATTTTTTCCAGAACATCATGCGGTTCTAGGCCAGGAACCAAACGAACTTCTAACTTGGCACTGGCTTCTGCTGGCAAAATCGTTTTAACCCCTTGCCCTTGATAACCTGACTGAATCCCTTCGATATTAAGGGCTGGCTCAAAAAAGAAACGTTTTAGGAAGGCTACACGATCCTCTTGTAAGAGAGGCAATTCCAAGCCATAAATGCGACTGATTTCCTCTGGATTGCGTTGGGCGTAAGTATCTACCAAGGCTAGTTCTCGTTCATTTGGCTCTTGAACATCCTCGTACAGGCCTTCTACTAAGATACGCCCATCTGCAGCACGTAGCTACTTAAGGCCTGGATAAGATACCATGGAGCTGACTCCACGACACCACCATAACTCGAGTGGATATCCACATCCGCACTCTTCACCTTAGCATCAAAGGTTACAATTCCCTTGTTTCCGCCAGAGATTTCCAGCTGTTCCAAGGCGTTCTTGGTTCCTTGTTCCCAGACTAGCAAGTCCGCTCCACGAAGTTTGTCTGCGTGTTTCTCTAAATACTTATCTAGATACATGGAAGCAGATTCCTCTGCCCCTTCCATGATAAAGCTGATATTGACAGGCAGGTCATCGTGATGCTGCATATACTTTCTCAGAGCACTCAAACGAGCCGTGATATGCCCTTTGTCGTCATCAACCCCACGTCCATACATAAAGCCATTTCGCACAGAAAGGGTAAAGGGATCCTCTGTCCACACCTGGTCGCCATCCGCTGGAACGGTGTCATAGTGATTATAGAAGATCAAGGTCTTGGCATCCGGACGCGAACTCTTGAAATGCGCCATGACAAAGGGAGCCGTATAAGTCTCATCAATCTCCACTTCAGCCCCTACACGCTTGAAAATCTCACCCAGATAGTTTGCAACTTCCTTGAGTCCAACCTGCTGGGCAAAAACTGATTTCTTGGAAATTAAAGTGCGCAAGACTTCAAAATAATGTTGGGCCACATGATCCTTCTCAAATTTTTCAATCTGCTCTTGTTCGCTAGGAAAAACCATTTTCTCTCTCTTTCTACTACGTACTTGTGTCCTTGGAACGACCCCAAGTGCCTCTTTAAAATCAACTCTCTATACAAAAGCAAGAGGTGGAAACTCTCTCCCACCTCCCTGTGTCTTATTACCAAACTGGTTGGTCCAAACCGTCTGATGTTTCTTCGATAACTTTTTTCACTTCATCAGTGTGGTAAGCTGCGATAATTTTCTTGATGGCATCAGCCTTAGGTGATGATTCCCAATCTTTTTTCGCAACAATGATGTTGTACCATTGTTTTGAGTTTTCATCAGCTTGTTCTTTGAAGAGTGCTTTCTTGTAGTCCAATTTTGCTTCTGTAACGAAGGTATTGTTTACAACGGCAGCATCAACTGATGACAATGAACGAGCTGTTTGACTAGCGTCCAATTCAGTAATCTTCAAGTTCTTTGGATTTTCTGTGATGTTAGCAACTGTTGCAAGTGCAGTTCCAGAAACATCCAATTTGATCAAACCAGCTGATTGCAACAAGTAAAGCGCACGGCTTTCGTTTGTTGCATCGTTTGGTACGGCGATTTCACCGTTATCTGGGATTTCTTCCACTTTGGTGTACTTGTTTTCTTCCCCATTTTTACCTGAGTAAAGGCGGATTGGTGAGATATATGTATCTGCAATCGCTACAAGGTCTTTCCCGTTTTCTTTGTTCCAGTTGTTCAAGAAGTTGTAGTGTTGGAAAGCATTCAAGTCTACTTCGCCATCAGCAGTTGCCTTGTTTGGTTGTGAATAGTCTGTGAACTCTGTGAATTCCAATTTAATTCCATCTTTTTCAACCAATTCTTGGATTTTATCCCAACGCGCTTCTTCAGAACCGCTACGGTTAACTGTTGCAATTTTGACAACTGTTTCGTTGTCTGCTTTCTTTTCTGAATTTCCACAAGCTGCAAGAGCCAAACCTGCGACTGTAGCAAGAGCTGCTACACCGTAGCCATTTTTTAATTTTCATGATTCTATCTACCTTTAAAAATAATACCGTAATAGTATCTCATACTTTATTTGATTTAGCAAATTGTTATTAGATAGGCAGACATATAGTTTGAAACTATATACCTAAAAATTGAGAAATCATCCGCCTTTCTCAGACTGGATGATTTCATACGACTATTTAATATCAGCTTCTGCTGGGAGGTAAGTGTCCCCGAAGAACTGTTTAGACAATTTTTCAAGAGTTCCGTCTTTGTAGAGTTCTTGGATACGTTTGTCTACAAATGATTTCAACTCATCTTGACCTTTAGCAAGAAGTGGGTAAACGTAAGGTTGTTGGTCGCTTGGAAGTTCAATGACTTTCAAGTTGTCCAAACCTTGGTTCTTGATAACTGTTTCAACACCGATTTTATCAAAAATCTTGTAGTCAAACTGACCATCGCTCAAACGAGACATGATTTGTTGGAAGTCCGCTTTAGTGTAGTTAAGAACAGTTGGATTATCTGCGTGTTGTTTGTTATAATCTTCTAGCTGTTTAGCTGATGTTGTCCCTTGAACAACCTCAGTAGACTTGCCTCCGATATCATCAAGAGACTTGATGCTGTCGTCGTCTTTCTTCACAACGAGAACGTTAGGGTTTTTAGCAGTTGGAGCTGCATAAAGGTACTTTTCAGCACGTTCTTTGGTATAGCTGATATTGTTCACAGCCATTTGATAACGGTCGCTATCAAGACCTGCAAAGACACCTGACCACTCTGTCTTTTCAAACTTGACATCGTATTTGTCAGAGTCTTTAAAGATAGCACGGACTACTTCAATCTCATAACCAGTCAACTCGCCATTTTCTTCGTAGTTAAATGGTTTTGGTGAAGCATTGGTTGCAACGATAATTTCTTTCTTACCAGATGCTGCTTCGCTAGTTGCAGTGTCTTTCTTATCTCCACCTGAGCAAGCTGCTAGTACACCTGCGGCAACAAGTCCTAGAGCAGCAAGAGATGAATATTTGACGATTTTTTTCATGTCATTTCCTCCAAAATAGAATACTTTACTATCTTAACAGAAAATATTTTTTTTCGCCATTATATGATATCTATCTCGGTGATAGGTTTTTTTTATGGCTGACTAAAAGACCAGACGCAAGACTGCAATCAAGACTACCCCAAAAAGAACTGTCCCCACTAGATTGCGGTAGCGAAAGGCTACCCAAGCCGTTGGAAAGACTGCTAAAAAGTCCAGCCATTTGATCTGAGGAAGGCTCCCAACCTTGCCAGTCACTACGCTTGAAAGGATCAAGGCAAAAATAATGGAAACAGGCAAGAACTTCAAAAACCGCTCAACGATAGCAGGCAAGCCCTTATACTTGACCAAGATGAAGGGAATCATACGGGGAATCCAAGTCACTAGTCCTGAAAAGATAACGGCTAACAAAAGATATTTACTGACCATCTAAGACCACCCCCATAGTACAACCTAGCAAAGTCGCAAACAAAACAGCTAGCGACTGAGACACTACTGTCAAGAGCAAAAAGAAAGACACCGCAACAACGGCTAGGATCCACAGCAGATTCCGTACAGGAACCCGTCTTTGCATAATCTGAAATTGCGAAGTAAAAATCCCGATAAACATTCCGACAAGGGCAAAGTCCAAGCCAAAGACTTCAGGATTTGGAAGAAGCCCACCTAAAGCTGTCCCCGCCACTGTCCCAATAAACCAGGCTACATAACTATTGAGATTGTTCCCGTGCATCCACATAGGATGAACCTTGTCTGTATGGGCTAATTCGCCCATCAAAACCCCATAGGTCTCATCTGTCAAGAGACTGGACATGCCGATATTTTGCCAGAGACTAGTATGACGGAAATAGGTCGATGCATGCAAGCTCAGTAAAAAGAGTCGCAAGTTGATCAAAAAAACTGTCATAGCAATGGCTGCCACAGGCGCTTGTACCGCAATCAGTGCCAACATGGCAAACTGGGCGCTCCCAGCATAAACAAAGAGGCTCATCAAGCCCATCTCAACAGGTGTCACATAAGGCGCGCCAATAATCCCACAAGCTAGACCAATGCTGACATAGCCAAGAGCAGTCGGCATGGCCGCCTGAACACCTTCCCAAAATCCTTTTTCTTTCATCCTTCTCCTCATATTCTCTCCAATTGCGGCTGTTCGTCATCACAGCCACAGCACGGACTATTATAACATATTCAAAGAAGAGAAAAAAGTTTCGGATTCGAAACCTATTGCCAGCAAAAAGTGCTGAAGAGGAAGCATCATGGATACATGAGAAATTGATCCACTCGGATAGTATACTTATCAGTTTCTGTGTCTGTAGCATATTTATTTTCTGTTGGATAGACATCCACCCAGAGTTCCCACTGTTGTCCCTTCAACTTGACCTTGTAGCGATAACCGTCATCATAGAGGCCTACTGTATCAGTTGTCATGGACTGGTAATCCGGAAGAACTTCAAGTTCTTCTTTTATAGTCTGGGATAAGTTATCGAGCAATGCTTGCTGCTCAGCTTTTGAGGTAACGGGAAAATAAGCCGCTACTGTTTCCAAACGATGCGATTTTGAAAATGTAAAGGTCGCTCGGCCTGGATAGCCTTTCAAAGTAATCTGCTCATAGTGATAGAAAAGGCGACCTGTTTTATAGAAATACGGGTCTTCTGCACGCCAGGTATCGCGATAGGCCGTTTCCTTTTCTTCCTCCACCTCGCTTGCCTTTCCAAATCTTTCTTCAACAGATTTAGGAGACATACCGAACGAAAGGGGTTCAAACAAGACCAGTTGTGTTTTTTTGATATTCTGGCAAGCTGATAAAAGCATGAGTAAAGCTCCAATAGCAAGCAAACTACTGATTATTTTTGTATTTTTCATATATCTACTATACAAAAAAACTCTATGATTGACAAACTTTGGATTTTCCGATTACATTTTGAGATTTGTTCTCTGAATTATGAGGAAACAAAGGACTAATCAAAAATTAGTAACAGACAGTCAAAATAAAAAAGACTGAAAAAACAGTCTTATTTATAATACTTAGCTAGTCAGTTCTTTTGTTTTTATGATTGGCAGAAACTCTAAAACAACAAGGGCAGAATTTGACCAATACCATTGTAGACTATATGCAGTCCAATAGGCCAATAAATGGACTTGGTTACTCTAAATAAGACTGCAAATATGAGACCACCACCCATATATGAGAAAAAGTCTGTCAAAACCCAACCATGATTACTAATGTGCAAGATTCCAAACAAAGCAGCAGATCCAAGCACATCCAGTCCCCATTTCTTCCCTTTTTCCAGAGCGGTCATCACCAATCCACGATAAATTATCTCTTCAAAAATGGGACCTGCAATTACAGGATAGAAAAAATACATCAAAAATGCTGTAGCCCCTGTAAAAGTCGGAATGGCGAGTTGATAAGCAATTTCATTTTTGGTAGGGGGGAAAATAAAAAAGGTTACAAAATTCCAAATAACAAAAGCTAGGAGGGCTAGGAAGGAATAAAAAAGATAGGATCCCTTAAATTTTCTACTATTGATTTTCTGCCATTTCCCTGACCAAACCATAACAATAATAGCAAGCAGAACCACAAGAAAATTCAACATCATATCCGACAAATAATAGGAAAAGTCAGATAGACCCGTAGCAAGGTCGCTGTGTAAAATCAGACGAATCAAGAACTGGTCAGCAATGACAAGTAGAATAGCTATAAACAAGTAGTAGCGTGAGATTATCTTTTTCATCCTATTTTCTCCTATACTATGAAATAAAGACAGTATAACACGAAAACTGCCCTAGTTCAAACTTGGATAACTGAGAAGCTGTTAGACCCTCACAAACTACATCTGACTGCTTGAGTTTTCTCGCAAGACGCAATTCCTTATAAAATTCTCCCAACTCCATTTTTTCAATCATGACCAAACTCCCCTTAAAGATTCCCTTTACTATTCTATTCGTAAAAACTTTTCCTTTTTTATCATAATTATAAAATATTTTAGCAAAAAAGCCAGCTTCAAGCTGACTCTTTATTCCATGGTATCAAAGGCAAGACTTGGTTTGGCATTGAGGTCCAAGTCTGCAAAGTTTTCTTTGTTCCACTCGCTGACGCTGGCATAAGCAATCATTCCTGCATTGTCTCCACAGAGACGCAGGGGTGGAATAATGACCTTGACATCAGTGATTTCGGCTGCCAAGCGTTCTCTAAGACCTTTATTGGCTGCTACACCACCTGCCACAACTAGGGTTTTGACGGGATATTTCTCCAAAGCCTTCTTGGTTTTTGCCATGAGAATATCCATGACAGCTGCTTGGAAGGAAGCACACAAATCCTCTGTAGACAGGCTTTCTCCCTTTTGCTCAGCATTGTGGTGAAGATTGATAAAGGCAGACTTCAAACCTGAGAATGAAAACTCCAGATTGTCTTCCTTGATCATAGCACGTGGGAAATCATAAATATCCTGACCTTGATGGGCCAACTCGTCAATCTCGCGACCTGCTGGATAAGTCAAGCCCATGACACGGCCAACCTTGTCATAGGCCTCCCCAACTGCATCGTCTCGTGTCTCCCCAACAATCTTGTAATCGCCAGTCTCTGACACATAGACCAACTCCGTGTGTCCTCCGCTGACCAAGAGTGCTAGGAGAGGAAACTCCAAAGTCTCCACGCTCTGGGCTGCCATCAGATGCCCAGCCATATGATTGACTGGAATCAAGGGAATATCATGCGCCAAGCAAAGGCCTTGGCAGCTGACAAACCAACTAGCAGAGCTCCAACCAAGCCCGGTCCATAGGTAACCGCCACAGCTGTTATGTCCTCTTCGGTAATCCCTGCTTCTGCTAGCGCCTCCTCAATACAGGCTGTAATAACCTCGACATGGTGACGACTGGCCACTTCTGGCACTACACCTCCAAAACGTTTGTGACTCTCAATTTGACTCGCAATGACATTACTCAAAAGCTCAGTCTCATTCTTCAGAACCGCCACACTGGTCTCATCGCAAGATGTCTCAAAAGCTAAAATATATCTATCTTTCATGGATCTCTCTTTTCATGACAATCGCATCTTCTATCGGCGCATGGTAGTAGGCCTTCCGCCGCGCGATTTCTTCAAATTTTTCTTTTTTATAAAATAGCAGAGCTGGCCTGTTCGACTCCCTCACTTCGAGGAAAATTTCTTTGTCGGCAGGCAAAAAGTCAAACAAGGCTGTCGCGATTTTCTGCCCCTGATAGCTAGGCAGTACAGCAATCTGCAAGACTTCTGCTTCAAAGAGATTCTCCTGAACGGCTAGAAAGCCAATAACTTCTGTCCCATCATAAGCCAGAGCATACCAAGTCTGGTCTTGGGACAGGTCTGCTTGGATTTGTTCCAACGTCCAAGGACTGACTGGATAAACATCTGCCATAACAGCATAGATAGCTTGAGCCAAGTCAGGTTGTTGCTGGATTCGTTTAATCTCTATCATAGGCGTTTAATGTAAGACTCGCCAGACTCGGTGTGATTCTTGAGCCAGTTTTCCTCAGCCTCAACTCGTTTGAGGTAATTTGGCACAAAGTCGTGCAAGGAGTCTGCTTCCTTATCCCAGGCCCAAAGAGCTAGATTAGCTGCATTTGGCAAGGTTTCTTGGTAGCTGGCTTGTGGTAGTTGTTCTTGGATTTGTTCCACAAAGGCTCCAACTTCTCCGACAAAGGTTACCTGTTCAGCATCCTTGACCTGCTCTAGCACTTCCGCAAAGGACAGGTGTGCTTCTGACATGACAGGCTTGGCATTTTCATAAAATCCTGCATAAACATTATTGCGACGTGCATCCATGATAGGAACCACCAAACCTTCTTGTTGGCGTGGCACCAGAGCCAATAGACTAGACATCCCAACTAACTCAATGTTCAGGGTATGAGCCAAGATCTTGGCAGTTGCTACCGCAATTCGTAAACCTGTGTAGCTACCAGGTCCCTCTGCCACCACGATGCGATTCAAATCTTTGGGCGTCAGATCCAGACTCGACATCAAAAAATCGATGGCAGGCATGAGGGTAATACTGTGATTCTTCTTAATATTAATCGTCGTCTCGGCAAGAACCTGCTTGTCCTCTAAAATGGCTAGAGAAAGAGCCTTGCTAGACGTATCAAAAGCTAATACTTTCATAACACATTCCTATCTTTTTGTCTGCTTACTATTATACTACAAAAGCTGACGCATGGGAATTTTCTTTGTTTTGAAACAAAAGAGGCCTGCCACTTAGACAGGCAATTCTACACAAAAAATTCAAAAAAGTTGTAGCTTTTTTAAATAGAAAAGTGAACAAGGAAATTGAAAGGTCCTTTGTAAAAAATTTGAATCAAGCATTTATGTTTCAATTCGATTTTCGACGTTAGAAATCATCGTCATAACAATAAAGATAGCACCTAAAAATAGAAAAATCCATCCCATCTATCAAGACGAGGTGGATTTTCTGTATATCTAGAGGAATAATTGACTTTAGGCATTTAAACCAAAGTAGAAAACGAGCCAGACAACATAGGTGACCAGGAGGAGAAAAATTGAATAGAGCGTCACAAAAGCAAGCTTCCAAAGGAACTTTGTTTTGCGGTGTTCCAGATGCACAAACAGGGCATTCCCCCCATAGACACAAGCTACAAAGACTACAAACATCAAGAGGCGAACCCCTACTGCAAATTCAAACAAACTAAACATTCTTAATTCTCCTTTTGGTATTCCTATTTTTATATAAACTGTTGACAATGTTGGTCTATCAATGTTAAAATGTAATTCAACACTGGTAGGAAAATCAGGTTGAGTCGTTGACTCTTCGGGTTGCAGTGCTATCCCTGAAACTTTGGTTTCTAAAGAACTGAAATTGCGATTGAACAATTCGCCCCCAGTGTTTGACGGCTCTTGACTTCGGTCAGGAGCTTTTTGATGCTTTTAAAGTTGATTCCCTCAGTGAGTTATAGTAAAGTATAAATATCGAGAGGATAACATAGGGCGACTGGTGACAGAGCGTTCAGTTGGTTATCTTCGTTAAAAGCGTAGATGATTTTTTGATTGGCAAATCTATCTAAATATTGTTGTGCTGACCGTTGCAAAGCATCCGCATACTTATTTAAAGTCCTTATGTCTGCATCTTCAGGGTATTTGTAACCACCACGCAACCGATAACTTGACTTTACTGACTTGTCAATGTTAAAATATAATTGAACATTGGTATGAAAATCAGGTTGAGCCTTTGGCTCTTCAGGCTGTGGTGCTGTCCTTGAGGGTTCGCCTTCTAAATAACCGGAATTGCGATTGATTAGTTCGCCCCCAATGTTATTAGTAAGCTCTTGGCTTTGGTCAAGAGCTTTTTCTTTTTCGACCTAAAACAGAGACTTTTCAATATTATCCTTGAATTCTCACATATTACTCTTAGACTTTTTGAGAATTTTTTAAACTCAATTTATATACCCGTCAAAATTTTTATTTTTTAAATAGTTGATGTAATTCTTTTGTTCACCCTGAAAATAAGTCAACAGAGGTTCTTTGTTATCCCTAAGTTGAAGATCTTTCAAGGCAGAGTAATAACATTTCTTATTCAAAACACCTATAACGAAAGGAACAATTCCTTCTTTTAGACACTCCTTAAACAATAGCAAGCGACCCACTCGACCATTACCATCTGCAAACGGATGTATCTGTTCAAACCGACCAGGGAAGTAAGTAAGATATTCCAAATCTTTTTTAGCTTCTCATACTCATTCTTAATTGATTCAAGCGGATAAACAATTTCATTTTTTATATTCTCTCCTCTATATTTTTTAAAGAATAACGACCTTTTTGGGACAACGTACTGTCACGTGTATTTCTTTTTTTGTTCCCTATCTAGTAGTTTATATTTTACGTATTTTCCTGAAAAATCAACATAAAGATTTAATTTCTGGGCTTTATTTTTAAAGTCTTCTATATTAGTTGAATATTTGAGTAGAAACTCTAAACGCTCCTTAATTTCAATTTTTAAATTTATTTTTGGGTATCCCCAAACCCCTTATTAGATTGTTTAATCATTATTTCAACATTTTCGACAATATCATTTTTAATATACTGATATTCTTCTTCTGAAATTTTTTCAAGAAAAGCAATTGTTTCCTTATAATCGTTATATAAACCCTCATCTATATATTTAAGATCATTAGCATGTTCATCTAAAATAGATATTGCCTTTTCTTTTGTTAGCTTCAATGAATCTTTCGTTTCTTGTATAAAGTCCCATTTCATAAAAAAATAGATTAAATAATAAAGTTATTTCAATTGTATCATTCATCTAATAATTCTCCTTGTAACATTTTTCTCCATTTTAACATTGGCTCTTGACTTCGGTCAAGGGCTTTTTGATGCTTTTAAAGTTGATTCCCTCAGTAAGTTATAGTAAAATATAAATATTGAGAGGATAACGTAGGGCGACTGGTAACAGAGCGTTCAAAGGTACTTGTTTCAAGTACGGGTGAAGTGCTACTTTCAGCTTCGGGCTGTAAAGAACCCTTGAGCAGATACGTCCTCTCTTTTTGCTTACTCTTAAATTAAGGGCTTTTCCTTGCCTGTTCAGTAAGCACTCCACTCCATCTTGCCATTTCTACATCGTTATACTTATAGATTGACTTCTTAGCCTCATAGATGATAAAATAGAGTAAAGGTTGAGATTTGGTCTGACTTGGTGACAAGTCTTTCAAAGGTTGTGATTCAATCACTTCAGGTAATGGTGCTGCCCCTTGAGCTTGCTCAGAAAGATCCCTTAATTTTGTCTCAGCCTTTTTGTTTGCTCTCGAGATTTCTCAAGAGCTTTTTCTTTTTTCAAAGATATCATTCTGCCCCAACCATCTACTCCAACGATTAATGAAACTGTATTCTTCCTTAAATCTACTATCTCCATAGATTCCCCCTTTAATTATAATACCTAAGCGCTCTCCGACCAAATCCTACCTGTCTTTTTGTTCCTTCTTCCCCTCCCGACTTTCTCCATTTCCGTCTTTTACTAATTTTTCATTTTGTGGTATAATTGAAATAATTGTAACGAATCAAGGTCAATCTAGACACAAAATGGAATGAAATCAAGCAAATCTCTACTAAAAGTTTGGAATAAGCTGACCTGTAAATAGAAAGGAACTATATGATTTACAAAGTTTTTTATCAAGAAACAAAAGAACGTAGCCCACGTCGTGAAACAACACGCTCACTTTACCTAGACATCGATGCCAGCTCAGAACTTGAAGGCCGTATCGCTGCTCGCCAACTTGTCGAAGAAAACCGCCCAGAGTACAACATCGAATTTATCGAACTCTTGTCTGACAAATTGCTAGATTACGAAAAAGAAACTGGCGCTTTCGAGATTACGGAGTTCTAATATGGCCTATACTCTTAAACCTGAAGAAGTCGGCGTTTTTGCCATCGGTGGTCTGGGAGAAATCGGGAAAAACACTTACGGAATTGAATACCAAGACGAGATTATCATCGTCGATGCTGGGATTAAATTCCCAGAAGATGACTTGCTGGGTATCGACTACGTTATCCCTGACTACTCTTACATCGTAGACAATATCGACCGCGTCAAGGCTGTTTTGATTACACACGGACACGAGGACCACATTGGTGGGATTCCCTTCCTGCTCAAGCAAGCAAATGTCCCTATCTACGCTGGACCTCTTGCTCTGGCTTTGATCCGTGGAAAACTCGAAGAACACGGTCTCTTGCGCAACGCCAAACTATACGAAATCAACCACAACACTGAGTTGACCTTTAAAAATCTCAAGGCAACTTTCTTTAGAACCACTCACTCCATTCCAGAGCCTTTGGGAATTGTCATTCATACTCCTCAAGGGAAAATCGTCTGTACGGGTGACTTTAAGTTCGACTTTACTCCAGTTGGGGAACCTGCAGACTTGCACCGTATGGCAGCCCTTGGTGAAGAAGGTGTGCTCTGTCTCCTCTCTGACTCAACTAATGCGGAAGTACCAACCTTTACCAACTCTGAAAAAGTCGTTGGTCAGTCCATTATGAAGATCATTCAAGGTATTGAAGGACGTATCATCTTTGCATCCTTTGCCTCAAATATCTTCCGTCTTCAGCAAGCAACGGATGCCGCTGTTAAGACTGGACGCAAGATTGCTGTCTTTGGTCGTTCTATGGAAAAGGCCATTGTCAACGGGATCGAACTTGGCTACATCAAAGCTCCTAAGGGAACCTTTATCGAGCCAAATGAGATCAAAGACTACCCTGCAGGCGAGATTCTGATCCTCTGTACAGGTAGTCAAGGGGAGCCGATGGCAGCCCTCTCTCGTATCGCTAATGGAACTCACCGTCAGGTGCAACTCCAACCCGGCGATACGGTTATCTTCTCTTCAAGTCCAATCCCTGGAAATACGACTAGTGTCAACAAGCTGATTAACATCATTTCTGAAGCTGGCGTCGAAGTCATCCACGGTAAAATCAACAACATCCACACCTCTGGACACGGTGGCCAGCAAGAGCAAAAACTCATGCTCCGCTTGATCAAGCCCAAATACTTCATGCCTGTCCATGGTGAATACCGTATGCAGAAAGTCCATGCTGGACTAGCGGTGGATACTGGTGTTGAGAAGGACAATATCTTTATCATGAGTAATGGTGATGTACTCGCCCTTACTGCTAACTCTGCTCGTATCGCAGGCCACTTCAATGCCCAAGACATCTATGTCGATGGCAATCGTATCGGCGAAATCGGTGCAGCCGTCCTCAAAGACCGTCGTGATCTATCTGAAGATGGTGTCGTTCTAGCAGTCGCAACTGTTGACTTCAAGTCTAAAATGATCTTGTCTGGTCCTGACATCCTTAGCCGAGGCTTTGTCTATATGAGAGAATCTGGAGACTTGATTCGCCAAAGTCAGCGCATCCTCTTCAATGCTATTCGTATCGCACTGAAGAACAAAGATGCTAGCGTGCAATCTGTCAATGGTGCTATCGTCAACGCTATTCGCCCCTTCCTTTATGAAAATACGGAACGTGAACCGATCATCATCCCGATGATCCTCACACCAGACGAAGAATAATACTCTTTGAAAATCAAATTCAAACCACGTCAGCTTCGCCTTGTCGTACTCAAGTACAGCCTTCGGCTAACTTTCTAGTTTGCTCTTTGATTTTCATTGAGTACAAGTCAACAAAACAGCCCCGTCTTCGGAGCTGTTTTTTTCTATGCTTTCTTTTCTTGATTTTTAGAAATACTACGATTTTTCCCCTCAAGATAGACCATCAAAATAGAAATATCTGCTGGGTTTACTCCCGAAATACGGCTGGCTTGGCCGATAGTTTCTGGATTGATGAGTTTGAACTTCTGACGGGCTTCGGTTGCGATAGAATCAATGTCATCCCAATCAATATTGGCTGGAATGCGTTTTTCTTCCATCCGTTTCATCTTGGCAACCTGATCCATAGCTTTGGAAATATAACCCTCGTATTTGATTTCTGTTTCAATCAATTCGATAATCTTGTCATCCAAGTCCTCTGCTGCAGGTCCGATGAAAGCCACCACATCCTGGTAAGAAACTTCTGGACGGCGAAGGAATTCCTTGGCTGTCACCGCATCTGTCAACGGTTTGAAGCCCATCTCCTCAACCTTAGCATTGGTTTCCTTGACTGGCTTGAGTTTGATACTGTCTAGGCGCTTCATCTCATTGTCAAATTGATTTTTCTTGATTTCAAAACGAGCCCAGCGTTCATCATCCACAAGCCCAATCTCGCGTCCCATCTCGGTCAAACGCATATCGGCATTGTCATGACGGAGGATGAGACGGTATTCAGCTCGACTGGTCAAGAGACGGTAAGGTTCAATGGTTCCCTTGGTCACCAAGTCATCAATCATCACCCCTATATAGCCATCGCTCCGTTTCAAGATTAGCTCATGTTTGCCTTGGATTTTCAGAGCCGCATTGATACCTGCGATAATCCCTTGGCCTGCTGCCTCTTCGTAACCAGATGTACCATTTGTCTGACCAGCTGTGAAAAGTCCTGAGATTTTCTTGGTTTCAAGTGTTGCACGCAACTGGTGTGGCAAGACCATGTCGTACTCAATGGCATAACCTGTTCGCATCATCTCAGCATTTTCCAAACCTTTGATGGAATGAACTAGCTCGCGCTGCACATCCTCAGGCAGACTGGTTGAAAGTCCTTGGACATAGACTTCCTCTGTATTGCGTCCTTCTGGCTCAAGGAAGAGTTGGTGACGTTCCTTATCCGCAAAGCGCACAATCTTGTCCTCAATCGATGGACAGTAACGAGGCCCCACTCCCTTGACCACACCTGTAAACATAGGCGCACGATGGAGGTTGTTTTGGATAATCTCATGACTGGTTCCATTGGTATAGGTCAACCAGCATGGTACCTGGTCCTTGACATAGTCCTCATCACGTGAAGTGTATGAGAAGTGGTTTGGCGCTTCGTCCCCTGGCTGAATCTCTGTCACGTCGTAATTGATAGAGGAAGCCTTGACACGTGGAGGAGTCCCTGTCTTGAAACGACCGATTTCGAGTCCCAATTCCTTGAGATTATCAGCTAGGTTGATCGAAGCTAGACTGTGGTTAGGACCTGATGAGTACTTTAGATCTCCAATGATGATTTCTCCGCGGAGTGCAGTCCCTGTCGTCACGATAACAGCCTTGGCAGCATACTCTTGATGGGTCGCCGTACGCACACCGACAACCTTGCCATCTTCCACCAAAATCTCATCAATCATGGTTTGACGAAGGGTCAGATTTTCTTGATTTTCAACTGTCTTGCGCATTTCCTTAGAGTAAAGCTCCTTGTCAGCCTGCGCACGAAGGGCACGGACAGCTGGACCTTTCCCAGTGTTGAGCATCTTCATCTGGATGTAAGTCTTGTCAATGGTTTTAGCCATTTCACCACCGAGGGCATCGACTTCACGCACGACAATCCCCTTGGCAGAACCTCCGATAGAGGGATTACATGGCATGAAAGCCAGCATTTCAATGTTGATAGTCGCAAGCAAGACCTTACAACCCATACGGCTTGCAGCCAAGGAAGCCTCAACCCCAGCGTGTCCCGCACCGATTACAATAATATCGTATTCTTCCGTAAAATTATAAGTCATTTTCTCTCCTATTCTTCAAGATGAATGTGTCTTAGTTGCCCGTCCCAATCCGGCAGGGCTGTTTTTAAGAAGGCTGGAACTAGCTGGATATTCTGGAGTTTATCCAAATCAATCCACTCACAGGGCTGCGTTTTTTCATCTTCCTGCATGATCAATGGGGCATCCTCCAGTAGATCAACTAGATAATGAAATTCGATGTTGTGATAGGAAACACCGTCTTGTTCAAAACGATTTTCAACCGCGAAAGCTAGCTGCCCAGCTTGAGCTCTGACACCCAGTTCTTCCTTCACTTCGCGGACTACCGCATCTTCCGTTCTTTCATTGACTTGGATGGCACCGCCGATAGTGTAATACTTGCCCTCATCTTTGGTAACTAGGAGTTTGCGATTTTGAAGAATCAAGGCTGTCGCCCGAACTCCAAAAACCGTATTTCCCACTTTGGTCCGAAAATCCACTTGAGTCATCTCTTTCCTTTCCCTTAAACGACACAAAAACAGTCAAAACTCCAAAGAAGTGCAGGACAAAAAGACCTGCAACATCCATGAGCTTTGACCATCATTTCTATTGCTTTTATTATTGTAGCAAATTGAGAAAATTTGTCAATCTAAATGTACTATGATTGGCGAATCGCTTCAAAAGCTCCTTTGTCAATCTCAACCGAGTCAGCGAAAGCATCTAAAACAATCCCTCTCACCGGAAACTCCCCTATCTCTTCCGCAGCAAATAAACAGTCCGTAAGAGGCAATTGCAACCAAGAAAATCGGTCATAATAGTCCTTGGGAATGTCCTGAATTTCTATGAAGCAAGGATAAAAGTAGTCGTCTCCCTTTCGCAGAATATCCGGTTTTAGGCGAGCACCTTCTTGTCCGTCACCCCCATCCATCAGAGATGCATTGAAGGGGACCCAGACTTTAGCTCGTTTCAATTCCTTGAACAAGGCTTCAATCGACTCTGTCGTTTTCTCTCTCAAATACTCTTTCTTATAGTCAGAAAGACTCATTTTTTTCTCTTCTTTAGCCGTTTTTTTCTTAAAAAACTGAAACATTCTCTTTCCTCTTAGAAAATCTTAGATGTACTGACAAACCTGTCCATCTCGATAAGCATTGTCAATCAAACCGCCACCTAGACACTCTTCGCCATCGTAAAAGACAACTGCCTGCCTGGTGTGATCGCGCGTTGTGGCTCTGCAAAGACGACCTCCGCCTTGTCTCCTTTGACATGTACAGTCACCTTAGAATCAGGCTGACGGTAGCGGAATTTAGCCGTACATTCTAGTTTAAATTCCTCTGGCATGTCACGAGTAAAGTGGACTTGACTGGCTTCTAGGCTTGTTGACATGAGCGAATCATGATAGAAGCCTTGGCCGACATAGAGGATATTCTTGCTGAGGTCTTTTCCGACAACGAACCAAGGCGCATTGTCACCACCGTGTTGGCCACCGATACCGAGACCGCCACGCTGACCAATTGTATAGTACATAAGGCCTGCATGTTCACCCATATCGCGACCATCCACAGTCATCATACGACCAGGCTGAGCTGGCAGGTAGTTACTGAGAAAGTTTTTAAAGTTCTTTTCTCCGATAAAACAAATCCCTGTCGAATCTTTCTTCTTAGCAGTCGCAAGGCCTGCTTCTTCTGCTAGTTTTCGTACTTCAGGCTTTTCCAAATGTCCCAAGGGGAACATGGTTTTTTGGAGTTGTTCTTGCGAAAGTTGGCTGAGGAAATAGGTCTGATCCTTGCCATTGTCCACGCCACGAAGCATGTGAACGATGCCATCCTCATCACGCGCCACTCGAGCATAATGCCCAGTCGCTACATAGTCTGCACCCAAGGTCATCGCATAGTCCAGAAAGGCCTTGAACTTGATTTCCTTGTTGCACATAACATCTGGATTTGGCGTGCGCCCTGCACGGTATTCCGCTAGGAAATACTCAAAAACGCGGTCCCAGTACTCTTTTTCAAAATTGACAGAGTAGTAAGGAATGCCGATCTGGTCTGCCACCGCAGCCACATCCTTGTAATCTTCGGTCGCCGTACAGACGCCGTTTTCATCTGTGTCATCCCAGTTCTTCATGAAGATACCGATCACATCGTAGCCCTGCTCCTTGAGCAAGAGAGCCGTCACCGACGAATCAACACCACCACTCATCCCCACAACAACACGTGTTTTAGAGTTATCACTCATGGTAGGTCTCCCATCTATTCGTTTATTCATACCCTTCAAAATTCTATTCATTATGACTTTCAATAGAATTTCTTTAAGTATAGTCTTTTCGTTTGCTTTTAGGAGTAAAATGGTCTGGGAGACCATTTTAGCCTATCATCTTAAAATGAAAATATGATAGGCAACGAGTCGCAGGCATAACTCGAGTTCGCTCAATCAGTCTGGGAGACTGATTGAGGTTATAAATCAGACAAGCTCAGCTTGCATCTCATTGCGAGTTAACGACGTAATAAAAGATAAACGAAATGACTAGTTCACGATTGAAGGTCGTGTGTGCTTCAACGATTGAAGGTCGCTTGAGCAGTATTCATTATAACACGCTTGGTTGGAGAAGACAAGAAAGAGGCTGATAAATCATCTCAGCCTCTCTTTCATACTTTGCAAATGAATCAATTTTCCCCTTTAAGTTCTTTCTTCGCTTGTTCTATCTGGTATTTCACTTGCTCAAAGCCGGTTCCTCCTAAGGAATTCCGTCTCTGAACAGCGGTTTCTAGGCGCAAGTAGATATAAATATCCTCTTCAATCAAGGATGGTAGACTTGCAACTCCTTCAAATCCCAATCTTGGATATTTTTACCATGCTTGATAGAGTCTAGAACCAATTTCCCTACTATTTCATGCGCTTCTCTAAAGGGAAGACCTTTTTCTGCCAAATAATCTGCCAGTTCGGTCGCATTCGAAAAATCATTCTCTGTGGATTGCTGCATTTTGGCCTTATTAATCTGCATACTCGATAGCATACCTGCCAACACATCCAGAGAATTCAAAATCGTTTCTACTGTATCAAACATGCCTTCCTTGTCCTCTTGCAAATCCTTATTATAGGCCAGAGGCAAAGACTTCATGACGGTCAATAGTCCAAGCAAGTTCCCGTAAACCCGTCCTGTCTTCCCTCGAATCAATTCGGCCATATCAGGATTTTTCTTCTGGGGCATGATAGACGAACCCGTTGAAAAGCTATCAGACAAGCTAATGTACTGATACTCAAAACTGCACCAATTGATGATTTCCTCACAAAAACGGCTCATATGCATCATCAAAATGCTGGCATTTGACAGGAATTCTAAGATAAAATCACGGTCACTAACGGCATCCAAGGAATTGGTATAGGGCTGTTGGAAGCCCAATAAATCACTCGATAATTGACGATTGATTGGAAAAGTTGTCCCTGCCAAGGCAGCCGCACCTAGTGGAGATAGGTCCGTATGTTTCAAGTTAAATGCAAAGCGCTCGCTATCCCTTTGGAACATATTGTAATAAGCCATGAGATGGTGGGCAAAGCTAATCGGTTGGGCGTGCTGCAAATGGGTATAGCCTGGCATGATGGTTTCCACATGTTTTTCAGCCAAATCCAGCAAAACACTGTTCAGATTCGCCAACTTATCCAAGACATGGCCAAGCTGCTCCTTTAGATATAAGTGCATATCCGTTGCGACTTGGTCATTCCGAGAACGAGCCGTGTGTAGTTTTCCAGCCAGAGGACCGATTTTCTCTGTCAGCAACACTTCCATATTCATATGAATATCTTCATTTGCAATATCAAAATGAAGCTCTCCTGCCTCTAAATCTCGCAACAAAGCTTGCAGACCATCTTGGATCTGCTCTGCCTCTTCCAAGCTCAAAATGCCAGTCTGTCCTAGCATTTGAACATGAGCTAGGGAACCCATCAAATCAAATTTTGCCAGTTGGTGGTCAAAGGAAATACTCGCACCGAACTGTTCTACCCACTCTTCCACAGTGCCTTCAAATCGACCACCCCATAATTTTGTATTTTTCGGCATATCCTGTCGTCCCTTTCTATCGCGTCACTACTCAACATTTTTCTGAACTTCTGAATGAACCTTAGTCGGAAGCCCCCAAAGCTTGATAAATCCAACAGCCGCATCTTGGTCAAAGGTATCCGCACTGGTATAAGTCGCCAAATTTTCATCGTAAAGAGAATTTGGAGATTTCCGAGCCACTACCTGGGCGTTCCCCTTGTAAAGTTTAACTTTTGCAGTTCCATTGACAACTTTCTGTGTCTCCTTGATATAGGCAATCAAAGCCTGAGTTGCTGGGCTAAACCACAAGGCATTATAGATGAGATTGGACAACTCATTTTCGATAATAGGTTTAAAATGAGCCACTTCTCTCACAAGAGTCAAGTCTTCAATCTCCTTATGAGCTGCCAATAAAGTCACAGCACCTGGCACTCATAAATCTCTCTTGACTTAATACCGACTAGGCGATTTTCCACATGGTCAATACGACCGACACCATGTTTGCCCGCAATTTCATTTAGCTTTTGAATCAAAGCAGCCACTTTCATCTTCTCACCATTGAGGGAGATGGGCACCCCGCAGCTAAACTCAATGTCAATAAATTCAGGACTGTCTGGCGCCTCTTCTGGCGAAGATGTGATTCCAAATGCTTCTTCTGGCGCTTGGTTCCAAGGGTTTTCCAAAACACCACATTCATTTGCACGTCCCCAAAGATTTTGATCGACAGAGTAAGGATTGTCAAGGTCAGCAGGAACTGGAACACCGTTTTCTTTGGCATATTGGATTTCTTCTTCACGAGACCATTTCCACTCACGAACAGGCGCAACTACTTTTAAATTGGGATCCAAAGCCGCAATAGAGACTTCAAACCGAACTTGGTCGTTTCCCTTGCCTGTACAACCATGGGCAATTGTGGTTGCCCCCGTCTGATGAGCTATTTCAACGAGTTTTTTTGAAATAAGAGGGCGACTCAGAGCAGATACCAAGGGATACTTTTGTTCATAGTAGGCATGAGCCTGAAGGGCCACTAAAACATAGTCATTAGCAAATTCTTCCTTAACATCAATGACATAAGACTCAACAGCCCCAACCTTGAGAGCTTTATCGTGGATGAACTCCAAATCCTTTCCTTCACCCACATCCATACAAACAGCGATCACATCATAGTCTTTTTTTAACCATGTAATAGCAACTGATGTATCCAATCCACCTGAATAGGCTAAAATGACCTTTTCCTTACTCATTTCTCTTCCTTCTTTCTATTTTTCGATAGAGGCTTTAAAAGCATCGTCAATCAATTTGTCCAATTCCCCAGAATCCTTCAATTTCTGGATGGTTTTGTCAACCGCTTCTTTCAATTCCTTACTATCTTTTTTCATCGCAACAGCGTAGGAATCTTCTTTGTCATTGTCAAAATCAAACTCAGCGATGGCTAGGTCTGGATTATTCTCTACAAATCCTTTCGCCACTGGTTCCTCAAAGATAACCGCATCTAGTTGCCCTGATTTCAAATCTGTTATCAAATTTCCATTTTTAGGAAGTGAAACGAGAGAAGAATCCTTCAAGGTTTCTTTGGCCAGAGTTTCCTGGATAGAACCTTTCTGCGCTCCAACCTTTTTCTGAGCCAAATCCTTCACTGATTGGTAATTCGTTAATTCAGATTTTCTTACAATAACCTTATTTTTCGAAGTGTAGTAGGGAATTGAAAAATCGTAAACTTGACTTCTCTCCTCCGTCTTAGAAACTCCTGATATGGCAAGATCGGCCTTGCCCGAATCAAGACTAGCCAGTACATTGTCAAAACTCATTGGAGAGAATTCCACTTCCACACCTAGTTCCTTTGCGATGGCTTTAGCTAGCTCAACATCTGAACCTACAATCTGATTTTTCCCATCAACCAATTTCTGGTATTCAAATGGAGCAAACTCTGGATTTAGGGCCACCACCAATTTTCCTTTAGCCTTAATGGCTTCAACACCTTGGGATTGAGTGTTACTACAAGCAAATAATAAGGGAAACATAAGCAAACCAAACATCGTCATCAACACCTTCTTCACTTTATTCATAGAAGAGCCTCCTTTTATTTTTATACTTTATTATTGTATAAATAATACTCTTCTCATTTTCGTTTGTCAAGAAAAAACTGTATTTTATTTCATTTAAATCAAGAAAAAGCTTATTATATGATATATTTTTACATATAATAAGCTTATTTATACTATTTGAGTTTTTAAAAATACAATTGTCCAATTACAGGTAAGATGAAGAGATCAACGAACTCTCCACATTCTCTTTCACAATTCAATGACTCGATGGCATTGTTGAGCTACATAGGCATCGTGGGTAACGATAATGACCGTTTTCCCTTCCTTGTTCATATCTAAGAGAAAGTTTAAAACCAAATCTCGATTTTCAGGGTCTAGAGAGCCGGTTGGTTCATCTGCTAACAGGAGCTGACTCGGTTTTAAAATGGCTCTAGCAACTGCGATTCGTTGCTGTTCCCCTCCAGATAACTCTGAAACCTTCTGATGTAGGTTGATGACAATCCCACTCTCTCTAAAATTTCTTCTATCTTTTTGACTTTGTCCTTCTTGGATAATTTTACATACTTTAGAGCGAGCATGAGATTATACTCTACTGTTTCATTATCAATCAGAGCAAAGTTTTGAAACAGATAGGAGATATGTTCGCGGATAATCGCTTGCGACTTAACAGAATTGACAGGTACATTTTGCTGACCGAAAATTTCATAATGTCCACTGTAATCGCCATCTATCAAACCCAAGAGATTTAACAAGGTTGACTTGCCACTGCCACTTTTTCCAACAATGGCAACTAAATCTCCTTGGTTAATTTTTAGAGATAAGTTCTCCAAAATAACTTTTTCCCCAATGGTTTTCGTAACATTTTCCAACTTTATCATAAGTGATCCCCTTTCAATAACTGCACTACATTTCGTTTTTCCATCTTAGAACCCAAGAAAAGCACAAACAGGATATCTAAGCCTGTAAATCCTGCAAAAAGTAGGAGCGGGAAAAGTGCCTGTGTAAAGAATAGCAGGGCTACAAAAGGAAGGCTATAGACAGCTAATAGAAGACCCAGCAAGGAACGATACCGATCTATCAATTTCCAGCCCATAAACTTCTTGGTAATAATATCTGTTCGCTTCAATAAGAAAGTTGTTACTAGTAAGAAGTAGGAAATCATCATACTAAGAAGACCAACCAAAGCAAAGAGTATGTTGAAATTCCGAACAGCATCTCGATAAGAATCTACTTTCTCTTGTTGAATGGCTTGAATAGATGAAAATTTTAAATAATTCCCATCTGATAATTTCTCAACTAACGCTGTCACCTCTTTTTGATGTTGAGCTGTATTTTCGATTTTAATGGGATTATTTAAACCTGTTGTTGACAGGGAAGCTTTTTCATCCCACATCATATCAGAATCATTGACCAAGCTAATAATTGGATTGTAGAGATTTTCCTTTCGCTTCTCGTTATAAGGGAAAAATGACCAATCTCCTTCATAATAGGCAATCTCGACATCCACCTCCTCTATCCTTCGTTTTTGCTGCTCTTCATACTTCATTGATTGATAGGTAATCAACTTCCCCAAGAGCTGGTTTTTCTCTTCTTCACCTTTCGTACTTGCTGGCATCAAAATAACTTTTTTAGTGCCGGTATCGGGTAACTTGAATCCCTTGCTCTTTAGAAAATTGCGATTAGCATAGTACACATCCACCGTATCTGTTAACTGATATTGCTGAATCTGTTCTGATTTGACAAAATTTTTTACAGGAAGACTGCTACTTTGCACATAGCCCGCCTGCGTTTTTTCTACCAAATCCAGATAAAATCGATAGAAATAATCCACTGCTTGCCCTGAGCCTGCCAACTGCTCTTGCCACAGGTTATCATTGAGTTGGAAAGTTTCTAAGGTCAGATAATTTCCTTGACTGATCCACTGTTTCTGGTAATCCAACTCTTTGTTTTCTTGCTCCAAACTTTTCCCCACCCCAACTAGCAAGACTGTCAGTAAAATGGTGGTTCCAATTTTCATCAAATAATTAAAGAGTAAACCAAATTTGAAAGATGAAAAACCTTTCAGCAGAGAGCTGATTGTCATTTTTTGGATTAAGAGATAAGTCAACCAACTGATAAAGAGATAAAGCTGCAAAAGCAAAAAATGAGACAACCACAGCATAGGGAACAAATCTTTCGGCTTATAATCAAGCAAGAAACACACTCCTAGATTGATCACAAGCGCCCCACCTAGGAGGAGGTAGAGGTTGCCTTTCACAACATCAGCTAAAACAGCCCGATCTTGAAAACCAAGTAATTTTTGTACCCCAACTCTTTTCATCTCCATCATCGGCTGATACACTGTTACTAAGACAAGAAGCAAAATAGCCAAGACAAAAATAATAGCAGATAAGAGCAAATCTCGATTTAAGACTTCCACTGCACTTTTATAGTTTGGCTCTAGCAAGGTAGCCTGGTCTATATTGAAAAAATCGCTCCATTTCTGTACAATCCTATCCTTGTCCATCTTTTGTGTAGAAGTTATCGTATAGCGACCATTTAAACTACGAGATGTATCCTTGATATAGGTTTGAAAAGTCATAAGCTGAATAGGTTTGGCTTTTAGAAAGGTCGGAATCGTACCAAGTTTATTGGAAATTTCTTTATTACTGTAAACTCCCTCACCATCTGTGGTAAAATCAAGGGAAGAAAGTCCAAACTCTTGGTAGGGGAAGGTATCTTTATCAAAAACACCAGACTTGATCACCTCATCACCACTGTCTGTTTTGATGATGGAGACTTTGTACTCCTTTGATACATCCTCAAAAAATCGAAGAACAGATTCTGCAGGTTCATTGACATCTTTCAAGTATACATCCAAAGAACTCGCTGTCTTTCCCATTTCCTGAATCCGAACCACTTCTCGTGTGTAGTTTACATTAAAAACAAAAAAAGTAGTACAGAGAAGCAGGAGTAACATACAGAAATTACTGATTTTTTTCATAAAGATACCTCCAATAAAGTTCTCCCTCTCCTAACAGGAGAGGGAAAATTTCACTTAAAATCCATAGAAATATTCTAATCCTGTTGGCGGAATTTTAGTAAGGGAAGCTTGAGCCCAAACCCCGGGAGTTTCACGATCCCTAGAGATTCTACCACCATGTCGGACTGTTGCTGTATGAGATCGAGTAGAATGTAAATAATCAGAATATCCAAAAGTTCCTGTCCAACCTACTCCATAGTTCCATTGACCACCACCTACCCATACTGCCAAAACATTTGTAGTAGCAAGCAAACCACATGCCATTACGGTTGCTACACCAATTTTTACTAATTTTTTCATGATATTTTCCTCACATCTTATATCTTGAACTGTTTCACAGAAACAGATGAATTGATTCATTTGTAAACATCGAAGTCCATTGGACTCACCTTCCTTTCTTTTACTTAATCAAAATTTTATAAGAGCCATCCCCAAGGGAAGAAAATAGCCAGCCATAATATAAATAACAACAGATGATATACTTTTTTATACATTTGGTACCCCCTTAGTACTTCATCATCTTGATTATAAAATACAATATACCTTGTCGTAAAATTTGTTAACCTTTTTCACAAATTTATTTTAGATTTCTTTTTTACTTTTTATTTTACTATGATACAATATTTTTAATCAATTTCTATTTTTTGTTAACTTTTTTCACAAATAAGGAGGAAATCATGCGCTACGATTTTGGAAATGTTTATAAAGAAATCCGTGAGTCAAAGGGGTTAACCCAAGAGGAGGTCTGTGGGGATGTTCTCTCAAGAACCAGCCTATCAAAAATCGAAAGCGGGAAAACAACTCCTAAATATGAAAATATGGAGTTTCTTCTTCGGCAAGTCAATATGACCTTTGAAGAGTTTGACTATATTTGCCATCTCTACCACCCAAGTGAACGATCAACTATCATGCAGACTTTTCTAAAAATGGCTTCTATTAGTGGTACGAGCGACTTAAGTAAATTACTCAAAAAATGCCAACATTATCTAAAAACACACCATGATTTCCCCATCCAGCAGTTACAAGATATGCTCGAAATCGTTATCTACATTCGTGAAAATGGAATAGAAAAATTGTCAAGTAAGGTTGACAACATTGTAAACAGACTATGGGATAAGATTGAGAAACAAGATACTTGGTATGAGAGCGACCTCAAAGTTCTTAATACCATTCTCTTTGCTTTTCCTATGGAGTATATTCATCAGATTACCGAAAAAATTCTCGAACGACTAGAGGTTTATAAACACTACAGTCCTGTCTTTCGGCTTCGTATGATGTTGCTTCTGAATCTCTCAACTCTTTATCTTTACAATGGTGATAAGTTGCTTTGCAAACAGCTTTGCTACACTCTCTTAGAGGATGCAAAAGCAAGCAAACAGTATGATACACTTGCGTTTTCCTATATTCGTATCGGCATTTGTGCTAATGATACTCAGTTGATACAGAATGGACTCTCCTTAGCTAAACTAGTAGAAGATGAACACTTACTAACAGAGCTAGAGCGAGAAGTTAACATCTTTGTAAACAAAAAAGAGCCCTAAAGGACTCTTGTATTCTTAATACCAACCGTTGTTAAGCCAGAAGTTCTTGGCAGCTGTCCATGAACCGTAACGTCCTGCAACGTAGGCATCTGCTACACGTTCTTGGTTTTCAGCTGAGTAGTCACCGTTCAAGTATGAATCTGTCAATTGGTAACGTCCGATGTAACGTCCGTTTGTAGCAGTGTAGCTACCACCTGATTCTTTTTGAGCGATCCATTCTTTGGCTTCTGCTTCAGAACCACTTACAGTAGAAGCTGCTGCAGTGTTGCTTTCTGCTGCTGGAGTTGCAGGTGCAGCTGGGGCTTCATAAGTTGTTGTTGCTGCTGGAGCTTCTTCAACTGTTTCTGTAGCTACTGGAGCTGTTTCTTCCGTTGTTGCTGCTGGAGCTACAGTAGAAGCTGTTCCTTCAATAACCAAAACTTGGTCAACATAGATAAGGTGAATATCTTTAATGTTGTTTTTTGCCGCCAATTTTTCAACAGTTGTGTTGTACTTCTCAGCGATTTCTGAAAGAGTATCACCTGATTTAACTGTGTAAGTTACAGTTTCTTGGGCAGATGCAAGTGATGGAGCAAAGAAAGCAAGCAAAGCTGCTACTCCTGCGATAGTTGTTTTAATTTTTTTAGTTGTTAATGACATATCTAAAAATTCTCCTTTTTATCTATGATACTATTCTACTCCTCGAATGTTACCGTTGTTTAACGGTTTTATGTAGAAATATTACAAAAATGTTTTATATTTACCGTTTTATGGAGGTTTTTGTCACAAAAGACCTTATTTTATACTATCTTTAATCATTTTAAGCTTTTGATAAGGGAAATAAGCGCAGAGGTCCATTCTTTGATATAATAGATATAAGAATCTTTGTAAGGGGAAACAGATGCACTCACTTCGTTTTCAATCTGTCTTTGACATTATCGGACCAGTTATGATTGGCCCATCAAGTAGCCATACTGCTGGAGCTGTTCGCATCGGGAAAATCGTCTCTTCCATCTTTGATGATACGCCGACAGAAGTCGAATTCCATTTATTTAATTCATTTGCCAAAACCTACCGTGGTCATGGAACCGACCTTGCTCTCGTCGCTGGTATATTAGGTATGGATACGGACGATCCCGACATTCCAAATAGCCTAGAGATTGCCCATAAACGCGGTATCAAGATTGTCTGGACCATTCAGAAGGACAGCAATGCTCCTCATCCTAATACCACTAAAATTACTGTGAAGAATGAACACAAGTCCATTAGTGTGACAGGAATTTCCATCGGTGGAGGAAATATCCAGGTTACGGAACTTAACGGCTTTGCTGTCTCTCTCAACATGAATACCCCGACCATCATCATCGTGCATCAGGATGTTCCGGGTATGATTGCCCATGTCACAGAAGCCCTCTCTCGTTTCGATATCAACATCGCACAGATGAATGTGACTCGAGAAAAAGCTGGAGAAAAAGCCATCATGATTATCGAAGTCGATAGTCGAAGTTGCGAAGAGGCGATTGAAGAAATCCGAAAAATCCCTCATCTCCACAATGTCAATTTCTTTAAGTAGGAGGAAACATGTTTTATTCTATCAAAGAATTGGTTGAGCAAGCAGATCTAGACTTCCAAGGGAATGTTGCAGAACTCATGATTGCAACCGAATATCAACTAACCGGTCGAGAACGGCCAGAAGTTCTCCTCCTCATGGAACGCAATCTAGAAGTCATGAAAGCCTCTGTCGAGCTCGGCCTCAGTGAAAACAAATCCCGTAGTGGCTTAACAGGCGGAGATGCGGCCAAACTAGACCGCCATCTCAAAAGTGGCAAGGCCTTGTCGGACTTTACCATCCTATCAGCAGCCCGTAATGCCATCGCGGTCAATGAACACAATGCGAAGATGGGCTTGGTCTGCGCCACTCCAACCGCAGGAAGTGCTGGCTGTCTGCCAGCCGTTCTCACTGCTGCTATCCAAAAACTTGACCTTAGTCACGAAGAACAGCTGGATTTCCTCTTTGCTGCTGGTGCCTTTGGACTAGTCATCGCGAACAATGCCTCTATCTCAGGTGCTGAAGGTGGCTGTCAGGCCGAAGTTGGCTCTGCCTCTGCCATGAGTGCCGCAGCCTTGACCTTGGCTGCAGGTGGAAGCCCCTATCAGGCTAGCCAAGCCATTGCCTTTGTCATTAAAAATATGCTAGGCCTTATCTGCGATCCCGTCGCTGGTTTGGTTGAAGTTCCCTGTGTCAAACGCAATGCCATGGGGGCTAGTTTTGCCTTTATCGCGGCTGATATGGCCTTGGCAGGTATCGAGTCTAAAATCCCTGTTGACGAAGTCATCGATGCCATGTATCAGGTCGGATCAAGCCTCCCAACTGCCTTTCGTGAAACGGCTGAGGGTGGACTCGCCGCCACACCTACTGGTCGCCGCCTACAAAAAGAAATCTTCGGAAAATAAGCTTATCTATATCTATTAGGAGAAACTATGCCCTCTATCTCAGCAGTCTTTTTTGATCTAGACGGAACTCTGGTTGACAGTTCCATCGGGATCCACAATGCCTTTACCCATACCTTTAAAGAGCTAGGAGTTCCAAGCCCTGATGCCAAAACCATTCGTGGTTTTATGGGACCGCCCCTTGAAAGTAGTTTTGCAACATGCCTTCCCAAGAAACAAATCCCAGAGGCTGTGCAGATATACCGCTCTTACTACAAGGAAAAAGGAATCCACGAAGCCCAACTCTTCCCCCGAATAACGGAATTGCTTCAAGAGATTTCGCAAAACTACCCTCTCTACATCACTACAACAAAGAATACTCCGATTGCCCAGGATATGACTAAAAATCTGGGAATCCATCATTTCTTTGATGGCATTTACGGCTCTAGTCCTGAAACGCCGCACAAGGCGGATGTCATCCGTTACGCCTTGCAGACGCATCAACTGCCTGCAGACCAAGTTCTCATCATTGGCGACACCAAGTTTGATATGATCGGAGCCCAAGAAACTGGTATTAAAAAGTTCGCTGTTACTTGGGGATTTGGAGAAGAGGCTGATTTACTCAGCTATCAACCTGACTGGATTGCCCGTACCATTGATGATATCATTAGCCAGCTCTAACCATACAAAAATACTCCTAACACTAGTGAACTAGGTTAAGGAGTATTTTTTTGTATAGGTTGCTACTATAAGCGATTATTTGCTGGGAAACGACTCAGCCGTTTTTAACTAGACTAAAAATATCCTAATATTTTCGTACCATGTCTTCAAACTGAGAGTCTTCCTTATTTTCTTTATTTTTGTCACTATTTTTTATCACTTTTTCTCCAAATCGTTGACTTGGCATAGCGAGCATAACGAGCAGTGTTACTGCACCCAAAGGAACAAATACAATAAAGATATAGGCCCAATGGATACCCACATCTCGTAAGCGACGTACTATCAGTGCTAGTAGAGGAACAAACTCTACTATAAACAAAATAATACACATACTGAAGACCGCAATATTCCTGATGGCTTTATCAGATTCTAATCCCGTGAATAGCGAGTAGTAGGCGGGCAAGAAAATTACCATATTTAGCAGCCAAACCCACCAAAATTCTGGACGTGTGGAACGACCAGAAAAATTTGCATAGCCTTTGAAAAAACTCCTAATAGCACTCAGCATACAAAAATCTCCTTTTGACTTTAATACTTATTTCGCAAAGTTATGTTACCAGCTAAAAATAGAGGTAGTTTTTAGATTGTCTGAAATCACTCTCCTGATAGATCACATAACATCGTCCCTTGAATAGTTGCGCTTATTAAACCTTTGAAATATCCGACGTCCTCTACTCTCTATTTATAAAAACCAGCTTTCTGATTTCCTCAGAAAACTGGCGATAGTTGTTTCATTATGAAGGTAGATGAACACTCTTACTCAGCATGAGTTGTCTCATTCGCAAAAGAAATGATCGCTTCTTTGAGCTCATCTCCGCTGAGTGAACGGAACTCCTCTATTTTTTGATTGATGGCTTCTAGAGGCATGACATTTACCTTACCAACGAAGATCTTGTCCATGACTTGGTTATCAACCAATTCGGTCGAAACCAAGAGTTCTTCATAGAGTTTTTCCCCTGGGCGAATTCCAACTTCAACGATTGGAATTTCACTTTCCGTGTGTCCGCTTAGAAGAACCATTTTCTTAGCCAAGTCATAGATTTTAACCGGTTTGCCCATGTCTAGGATAAAGACTTCTCCGTCCTTGGCATAAGCGCCAGCATGGATTACCAGACGACTGGCCTCTGGAATGGTCATGAAGTAACGTGTCATACGGAAGTCTGTCACCGTTACCGGACCACCTTCAGCAATCTGACGTTCAAAGACAGGAATCACGCTACCACGACTACCAAGAACATTCCCAAAACGAACTGCACAGTAGGTTGATTTGCTACGTTGGTTAAAGCCAGTGACAATCAATTCTGCCACGCGCTTAGTTGCACCCATAACATTCGGTGGATTGACCGCCTTGTCAGTCGAAATCATGACCATCTTAGGTACTTTGGCTTCATCAACAGCCTTGGCAACATTGTAGGTACCGAGGATATTGTTCTTGAAGGCTTCTTTTGGATTGCGTTCCATCATCGGAACGTGCTTGTGGGCTGCAGCATGGTAAACAATGGCTGGTTTGTACTGCTCAAACACCTGCAAGAGACGGTCATAGTCCTGAATATCTGCAATAACAGGAACATAATCAATCCCTTGGAATGTACGGATCAATTCATGATAAACGAGATAGATTGAGTTTTCACCATGTCCAAGCAAGACGATACGCTCGGGATTGAAGCGGCTAACTTGACGACAAATCTCTGAACCAATCGAACCACCAGCTCCTGTCACCAAGATGGTCTTGCCTGTAATCTCAGTACCCAGACGCGATTCGTCGAGACGAATCTCCTGACGGCCCAAAAGGTCTGTGATATCAATTTTTTGGAAACCACTACCTGGTTGATGGAGTCCTTGAACGACTGTCTCAACCTTAGGCATCTTGTAACATTTGACACCTAGCTTATTACACATCTGTAAGATGCGTTCGTACTCTGATGGGTCAAGCGAAGGAATCGCTACGATGACACGCTCGATTTGGTGACGTTTAGCCAATTCAGGCAGATTTTCATAAGAGCCAGAACTGGGATCCCACCTAGTTTTTGTCCCTTTTTCTTTTCATCATTATCCAATATCCCCACTAGCTCAAGGTCGCTAGTTGGATGTTGATAGCTGTTCATAAAGAGGGCACCACCATCACCAGCACCAATCAAGAAGGTCCGACGATGCTCTCCATCTCCACTACCTTGCTTGCGCTTAGAATAAATCAACTGCCAAGTGATACGAGGAAGCAAGATAAGGAAGGTGCTCAGCAAAATGAAGAGCACGATGAAACGGATAGAAAATAGTGGAAGAAAGGCATAGCAGATTCCATAAGAAAGAACACTGCTGAGCATCACTCCGAAAAAGATTTTCATGAAATCCGTAATCTTGCTATAACGACTGATACTAGCGTTTAGCCCCCAAAATGCAATCATGATTTGATAGAGGAGGAAAGCTAAAAGAGTGTAGATCACGTAATCCACAGGCGCAGGATTTATAAGGCCATAAAACAAGATATAAGATACGATGATGGAAACCACCATACTCAGAATATCGAATATCCCCCAAAACACTTGTTTTTGCTGTTTATTTAAAATTTCAACCAGATCAATCACATAATCTGTTAGTTTTTTATTCATAGGAATTTACTCCCCCTTAAAAGAGTCAGATGATACTGTTGTTATGATAGCCTAAATCATTCAGTCTATCGGGGCTTACTTTCTCTTTCTTAAAAGTTTGACGAAGATAAACTGACGTACAAAGCCTGGACAAAGTGCAACAATTGCCTGAATGGCTACACTTTTAGCATATTCCATGTAAGAAATTTGCCCTCGCTCAAGCATCCTTTGGCGAGCCTGACGATAGAGTTTAAGGTAACGCAAGCCACCTCGACGCTCAAACATCCCTGCACCGACACGAACCTTACACAAGATTTGATCTAGGTTCCCAGTCTTGGCACCTGCAGCAATCATATTGAGCCAAAGGAGGTCATCCTCCATGTAAAGGCCATCTTCATAGTTGCCCGCTTTGAGGATCATGTCCTTTTTGAACATCACGGTCATATGGTTAAAGGCGCTTCTCATTCTCTGATAAGCCACAATGTCTGCATGCTGAGTTGGAACACGACGATAAGACACAATCTCATCTGGATTGTCAATGAACTCTGCGATATGTCCGCCTAAGAGATCGAGATCTTCTTTCTCCATTAGCTGAAGCTGTTTCTCAAAACGATCCGGAACGGCTAAATCATCCGTATCCATGCGGGCAATAATGTCATACTGGCACTGTAAAACACCGTATCGAAGAGCCAAGCCTAAACCTTGGTTTTGTTCTAAGGGGCACCGTTTAACTGGAATGTCTGACTGAGCTGCCACTTCATCTAGCACCTGATAGAGTTCGGGTGTGAGCGGGCCATCCTCAACAAGAACAAGTTCGCTCGGTTTCAAGGTCTGGTTTTGAACACTTTTGATAGCATCTCTTAAAAACGTCGGATTTTCCTTTACATAGACCGACATCAAGACGCTGATTTTTTGCTTTTCAGGCACAGTTTTTCTCCAATGTATAGATTTCCTTCCACTATTTTATCACAAAATTTCCTAGTTTCCTATTTTTATATCAAATCAAGGAAAATTCTAGTAAAGAAATCTGTCTCTTTTCACTTTATTTTCACTTTCATTGATTGATCTGTCTTGGCTGTCATTACTTGACATTATAAGGAAAAAACCTTAAAATAAGCTGTTATTAAAATCATCCTATCGAGGTTTTTATGAAGAAACAATCACTCTTTTTTGTTCTAGGAATTGTCTTAATCGGGACTGTTTTACGATCTCCCTTCACTGCTCTTCCAACTATTTTAGGAGATATTGCTCAGGGACTAGGAGTGGAGGTTAGCTCTCTTGGGATTTTAACCAGTCTCCCTCTCTTGATGTTTGCTCTTTTCTCTGCTTTTGCAAGCCGCTTGGCACAAAAAATCGGGTTGGAACATCTCTTTACTTACTGTCTCCTTCTCTTAACCGTTGGCTCTGTCATTCGGATTTTCAATCTTCCCCTTCTCTATCTAGGGACCCTAATTGTGGGAGCAAGCATTGCGATCTTCAATGTACTCCTCCCAAGTATGATCCAGGCAAATCAGCCTCAAAAGATTAGTTTCCTAACAACTCTCTATGTCACTGCCATGGGAATTTCGACAGCCATCGCTTCTTATCTTTCGGTCCCTATCACCCAAGCTAGTTCTTGGAAGGGACTTATCCTCGTTCTCAGCTTTCTCTGTCTGGTCACTCTGCTAGTCTGGTTGCCAAATCATCGCCACAACCACCACCTAGAAAGCCAAAAAGAAAAGCAAGTCAAAGAGAATATTCTAAAAAGTAAAGATGTCTGGGCTATCATTATCTTTGGCGGGCTTCAGTCCTTGCTCTTTTATACAAGTATGACCTGGTTGCCAACTATGGCTGTTAGTGCTGGTATTTCTAATAGTGATGCGGCTCTTCTGGCTTCTATCTTCTCACTGATCAGCATTCCTTTTTCCATGACTGTTCCAAGTCTGACGACTCGTCTATCAGATAGTCACCGTCGAATCATGCTGGCAATTATCTCTATCGCTGGTATGATGGGAATTGCCATGCTCTTGTATCCAGCCAATAATTTCCTCTACTGGTTAGTCGTCCATCTCTTGATTGGAACGGCCTGCAGTGCCCTCTTCCCCTACCTCATGGTTTGCTTTTCTCTTAAAACCAGTTCTCCTGAAAAGACAGCTCAGCTATCAGGACTAGCGCAAACAGGAGGCTACATCTTGGCGGCCTTTGGTCCTGCCTTGTTTGGTTATAGTTTTGAACTTTTTCAATCTTGGATCCCAGCTGTCCTTGCTCTTCTAGCCATCGATATCATCATGACCGTCTCACTCTTTATGGTGGATCGGGCGGATAAAATCCTCTAAACTTCTAGTTTTTACTAGGAGTTTTTTATATGTAAAATTTTTACACATATTTCTTGACAGGGCTTTCATATTGAGATACAATATATTTGAAAAGAGTATATATAAAATTTTTATATAATATAAAGGAGGTTTCCCATGTACTTCCCAACATCCTCTGCCTTGATTGAGTTTCTCATCTTGGCTGTACTGGAGCAGGGGGATTCTTATGGTTATGAGATTAGTCAAACCATTAAGCTCATCGCCAATATCAAAGAATCTACGCTCTATCCCATTCTCAAAAAATTGGGAGCCAGTGGCTTTCTGACCACCTACTCTAGAGAGTTTCAGGGGCGTATGCGCAAATACTACTCCTTGACCAATCAAGGCGTAGAGCAGCTCGTTACTCTAAAGGAAGAGTGGACGCTCTATACCGACACCGTCAACGGCATCATAGAAGGGAGTATCCGCCATGACAAGAACTGACTATCTGACTCAGTTAGAAACCTATCTCCATAAACTACCTGAAGCTGACCGCATCGAAGCCATGGACTACTTTAAGGAACTATTTGACGATGCAGGTCCAGAGGGCGAAGAAGAACTCATTGCTAGTCTAGGAACACCAAAAGAAGCTGCCCATGATATCCTCTCTGATCTTCTCGATAAAAAGGTCAATGAGGCACCTGCTCAAAAGAATGACCGCCAACTGCTACACATTGCCCTACTTGCCTTACTGGCAGCCCCTATCGGAATTCCAGTCGGGATCGGCATCCTCATGGCCATCATCGGTATTTTTATCGCAGCTGTCTCCGTCATTCTAGCCTTCTTTACCGTCTCTGTGACAGGTATCCTACTGGGCGGACTCTTTATCGTAGAGAGTTTTAGCGTCCTAGTCGAAGCCAAATCCGCCTTTATCTTGATTTTTGGGGCTGGTTTGCTTGCTATCGGTGCTTCTTCTCTTGTTCTACTAGGCATCTCCTATGTAGCCCGTTTCTTTGGCCTCCTGATCATCCGCTTGGTGCAATGGATTCTTAAAAAAGGAAAGAGAGGTGACAGACATGCGTAAATTGACGAAAGGATTTCTCATTTTTGGTGTGGTTTCTACAATCCTTGGTTTTATCATGATCATTGTAGGGGCCCAGTCCAATGGTATTCAAAGTTTGCTTGCCATGTCAAAAGACCCAGTCTATGACAATCGTATCGAAGAAGTGACCTTTGGAAATGAAGTGGAAAAACTTGATTTGACCCTTGAGGAACATAGCCTAACCATCACAGAGTCTGTAGATGACAAGATCCACATCACCTATCATCCTTCCGTATCTGGTCGTCATGATTTGACTACTGGCATGAGTGACAAAACACTGACCGTCACTGACAAACAAGCCTCCCAACATCGCTTTCTAGGTTCAGGAATCGAAGGCCTACTTCGTATCGCTAGCAACTATTCTAATCGTTTTGACGAAGTCGTTCTCTCCCTACCTAAAGGAAGAAAGCTGCAAGCTATCACCGTCTCAGCCAATCGTGGACAAACCAATATTCGTCAAGCCAATCTTGAAAACGCAACAATCAAAGCAAAAGGCTATCTCTTAAGACTAACAGAAAGTTCTATCAAAAACAGCACACTAACGACACCTCATATCATCAATATCTTTGATGCCGAATTGACAGATAGTCAGGTCAAGACGGAGGGAGCACACATCTATGCTGAAAATATCCAAGTTCACGGCAAGGTCGAGCTAGAGGCTCATTCAACTCTAAACCTCATTCTCTCCCAGAAAGAGACCGACCGTATCAATCTAGATATTTCTTCTCAGCATGGCGGTATCTATCGTAAACCCAAAGAAGAACATCGTGGACAAAAAGAGAATGAACTTGCCAACCCTTATAAAACGGAAAGAGCAGATATCAAGGACCTGCTCATTGCAAAAGCCAACCAGGATATCTACCTACCTAAAGAAGAGTACTCTTCTCCATCTAGAAACCATTGACAAAAACGCTTTCATCTGGTAGGCTAAAGATAGAAAACGACCATAAAAAGGAGGTTCCACCATGACACAAGAATGGTTTGAAAGTGCCGATCTTGAGAAGAAATCACCTCAGACAAAATCAGAAATCCAGCCCAACGAGCCTGAGACTTCAGAAACTGTGGAGACCGAACTACAAGTAAGCCAAGAAACATCTGTCTCACCTAAAGAGTCGGAAACGCATGAGGAGGAAACTCCCGAAATGACTGAGGAAACCCAAACCGAGGAAGAGGGAGAAGGGAAAACTGAAGAGGAACACAAGCAAGAAAACCCTGCAAAAGAGAAAAGTATCCTCAGCAAGGCTTTAGAAAGCCCCTATATCCCAGATATTGACCCTCGTAAAACAGCCAGATTCAAAGAAGAAATCGCACTGTTTTGGACTTGGCTGCTGGATGCTATCCAAGAACCAACTGCCAGCAAGAATACGGACCAAAAGCATCGTTACAGTGTCTTTGCCCTGCTCACCTTGCTGTCGTCAATCAACCTTTTCTTTAGTATCTATCATATCAAGCACCTCTACTACGGCTATATGGCCTCTATTGCCAATAGTTTACCTAACCAGCTCCCACCTTTAGATCTCTTTGCTGGACTTTCTATCTTGGTCGCTAGCGCTCTATTTTACTTTTCCATCATTTTGGGAGGCTTTACTGTCCGACGTGTACTGGACCAGGAGAGCGACTTCACATTCCAAGAAGCTTGCGATCGTTACAGCCGACTCTTTGCTATCCCGCTTGTCTTAACGGCTCTAGCAAGTTTCTTTGCACTTTTTGGCGGCTTGCGATTCGCTGGCATCCTCACTCTTCTAAGCATGACCATCTTTGCCCTTGGCAATCTCTTTGTGATTAGCAAGCCAAGTAAGGCTAGTAGCCTTGACCCATTTTATCGTTTCTTGCTAGCTGTCTTACTTGATGGCGCTATTCTCTTACCCTTCTTCATTGCAGAGCTCGCGCTGACAGTTGACTACCTTCGCATCCTGACATTCTTTTAACCAAAATCCCTGCCATTTGTTAATGACAGGGATTTTTATGTTTACTCTTTTTTTGAACCGTGTCTACTTGACGGCTGCCAATTCCTCAAAATTTTTTCCCAAAATGGCTTGTACTTCTAATTGATTGGCATCTAGTTGGTGGTAAAATGCTGTTGGTAGCGACTCTAGGAATCTTGTATAATCCAAGCGAGCGATGGATTCGTAGTCTTCTGCTTTGGACCCATCACCAGAAATCGTCACTAGGTCAATCTCCCAAACAAGCTCCTTGCCTGCTAGCTGCTCGGTATAAGGCACTGGTACAACGGGTTCCTTTGGTAAAATCGTTTTGACTCCCTGAGCTAGGTGATAGATACCGTGTACCTTGCCTTGAGCATCTGGGTAAAATTTCACACTGGCAAGGTAGGCATCAGATCCTTGAACCTTCTTGACCAGCTCTTCAAAATGTGCCAATCCATCCTCAGCCAAAAAGCTCTCGAGGTATTCCTTGTTGAGATAGATAGGGGACAAGAGTCCTTGACAATATACTAAACGAACCGCCTTATCCGCTAGATAATGCTTGACCGTTTGTCGGAAATAGGTTTCAAAGTCAAACCCTTCTAGCCCTTCTACTGCCTCACCCAACTTGTTTGATAGGGCTTGGAGGAGAGCTTCTACAATCTCCCAGTCCGCTCTAGTAAGGAAGTCTGGAATCACCACTTGATAGCCTTTTCGACTATCCGCATAGTTCACCTTGAAGAGAAATTGCGACTGACCTACAATCCCACACTCCATGTACTCGAGACGATTGAGGGGCTGACGGAGATAGACGGCATCATAACTATGCGACTCCAAGCCCTCCACCAAGGCCAAGATGGACTTGGCAGTCAAGACCTCCTGTTGTCCTAGGATGCTTTCTTTATTTGGGATAAAAAATGTTTTCGCCATAACCGGCCTCCTTTGAAATCGTTTACACATAGTATACCCTATTTTCCTGAAAGATACAGAAACAAATTTTAGATTTTTAGATAAAAAGCATAGAAAAACAGCCCCTGAGGAGCTGTTTGCTTTATACTGTAGCGACTTGATCCAAGCTTTCACCGATAGCTGCTAGGCGCTCCACCACTTCTGCTTGTGTCAATTCATTTTCTGAAACATAGCGGTTGCGTGGGTGAACACGACACTCGTGTGAGCATCCACGAAGGTACTTGTCTTCATTTTCTTCTGATGTTAGGATACGACGGTTACAGAAGGGATTCCCACAGTTGACATAACGTTCACATGGCGTTCCATCAAACCAGTCTTTCCCTACGATGGTTGGGTTAACATGGTTGACATCGACTGCGATACGCTCATCAAAGACGTACATTTTCCCATCCCAAAGCTCGCCTTGAACTTCTGGGTCTTTACCGTAAGTTGCGATTCCTCCGTGCAATTGGCCAACATCTTTGTAGCCTTCACGAACCATCCAACCTGAGAATTTCTCACAGCGAACGCCACCTGTACAGTAAACCACGACACGCTTGTCCATGAATTTTTCCTTGTTGTCACGGACCCATTGAGGCAATTCGCGGAAGTTGCGGATGTCTGGGCGGATAGCCCCGCGGAAATGTCCTAGGTCGTACTCATAATCGTTACGTGTATCAAGGACCACTGTATCTTCGTCAAGAAGGGCTTCTTTGAACTCTTTTGGAGACAAGTAAGCGCCTGTTGTTTCAAGTGGGTTGATGTCGTTGTCAAAGTCGTTGTCTTCCAAACCAAGGTGGACAATTTCTTTCTTGTAGCGAACAAACATCTTCTTGAAAGCTTGTTCACTTTCTTCGTCAATCTTGAACCAGAGGTCTTCCATTCCTGGGAGGCTGTGAACGTAGTCCATGTATTTTTGAGTTGTTTCGTAATCACCTGAAACAGTCCCGTTAATTCCCTCGTCAGCGACTAGGATACGGCCTTTAAGGCCGATTGATTTACAGAAAGCCAAGTGGTCTGCAGCAAATTGCTCTGCGTTTTCAATTGGAGTATAGAGGTAGTAAAGTAAGACACGAATATCTTTTGCCATAAGATTTGTTCTCTTTTCTATTCTTAAATTTTCAGAATTTTTCATTCAACTATACTAGTATACCCACTTGAGAAAACGAATGCAATTTATTTGACCGGAAATTGTAGAGGGAGGCTCATTCCTGCATTTCATTAGTAGCCATAGCGAATGGCAGATAATTCCCTCAATTTTTTGATCTGCTCGGATTGACTTTCTGATAAAACCAGCTTATTATCAATCAACACACGTGAGACGTCAACGTTCATTTGACTCAATATAAACAGAGTAGAGGTCCCATCGTCCTCTAATCGTCTTTTATAACTCACTAACTGATTTTTCAGGGGAGCAAGTTGAGGCGCAGCTTTTATATCTTCCAGTAGATGATCTATGATCGTCATGGCTTCACAACGCCTTTCGCTTCCTCCTACAAACCATTTTAATGGTGTCATTCTCATTTTCCTCCTTAAATTGAAAAACTATAATTCTTACTCTCGCGCCAGTATTTATCCAAACACTCTATGTAAAAAAGTCAGAAAAAATGGTAAAGTCGCTACAATATTATTAATCACATGCACCGCATAGGATGGATAAATGCTCTTGGTATAGCGGATCAAACCAGCAAAAATGATTCCAAATGTTGTAAAAACGAACATATCTAACAGACTAGGCAGACTTAAAAAATGAGGAAGAGCAAACAAAATGGAAGGAAGAAGCAAATCAAGGCCAAATCGCGAATGTTTAAAGAAAGCATGTTGCAACAAACCCCTATAGATCAATTCTTCCATCAGTGGCACTAGAAAGAACAAAGTTATATAGATACCTAGCTCGGCAAAGTTGGTCCCACTATAACCGATCAATACGGCCCAACCTTCAGCAGTTGACTGAACATGTTTAGCTGTCTGAAAGTTAAAAGAGATCTGGATCACTACCACCAATACTGTCAAAATCGAATACCAAAGCCATTTTTTTCTTGGAATGCGAAAGAGATAACCATGGCCTGTCTTAACCAGAATCCAAATCATGACTCCGCTAAATAGCAAACTCAAGATATTTCGAATCCAAAAGAAATTTCCTATCTGAGAAGAAAATTGCCAATAATTTTGGACGATAAGCGTTAGCTGAGAAAGGCCAAATACGAAAAATAGGTAAGAGAAGACAGCACTCATTTTGAAAAGAAGGCGATATTTTTTCATAATAAATCCCCTATAGATGTATGTGTATCACATCGCATAAACCCTCAGAACCACTCTTTTCATGTTTACATCCTAAAAATCACTACCTCCCCTAGAGAACTAGGGAAGGCAGCGATCACATTTTTAGGAATTAGGAATGAATACACGAAATCAATCGATCTTATGATTTTTTGTTTTTCAAGAATTCGTCGTATTGTTTTTGCATTTCGTTCAATACTTTTTCGTAAGCACCTTCAGATTTCAATTTTTCCATCAATTCTGGAATAGCTTTATCTGGGTCTACAGTACCAGTGTTGATAGCTGTATCGAATTGTTGCATTGTGTTAGAAATTGCTGAAATTTCAGATTTCACACTGTCAGTGTTAAAGATAAATCCAAGTGCTGGAGATTCTTTAGCTTCTGCCAATTGTTTCTTAGAATCTGCAATTTGTTGGTCTGTAACGTTTTCGTTGATGTAAAGGATCCAGTTGTTACCAGTGTTCCAACCTGACATGTGAGTGTTTCCTTTATATCCATCAAGGACGCGGACACGGTTTTCTTTACCTTCAACTTTTTCCCAGTTCTTACCTTCTGGACCGTAAACAAGACCGTTCAAGAGTTCTGGGTTTGTGTTCAAGAGATTCAACACTTCCATTGATTTTTCTTTGTTCTTAGAGTTGTTTGAAATGACAAAGTTAGCAACTTGTGTTGTTTGGTTTTTCTTGATAAAGTTAGTGATTGGTTTGATTTGGATGTCTTTGTTAGCAACACGTGAAAGCAAGCTGTTACCATAGTCAGCTGGTCCTACTGTTTCTTCACGAACGAACCAAGTATCTTGTTGAAGGTCAAATGAAGTGTCGCTTGTTGCTACGTCTTTTGGAATGTATCCAGCTTCATAGAATTTGTGAAGAGTCTTCAAGTGTTCTTTGAAACGAGGTACTTCGTAACGGTTTACGATCTTAGTAGTGTCTCCTTCAAGGTCGATAACAAATGGAAGTCCATTTGGTACTGGGTAGTCAAAGTTATCAGATGGGATAAAGTTCTTCGTAACTGCAAATGGTACTACATCTGGAGCTTTTTCTTTGATTTGTTTCAAGACTGGTTCAAGTGTTTCGTATGAAGTGACACCTGAAATATCGATACCGTATTTAGCAAGAAGAGTTCCGTTGAAGGCAAAGTTTTGAGATGATGCAACGTTAGCTGCAACTGGCACTGCATAGATCTTACCGTTTACAGTGTTCCCTTTGATGTAAGCTGGGTCAAGTGCTTTGTAAAGCTCTGCTCCTTCTTTTTTATACAATTCTGTCAAGTCAGCATAAGCACCTTTTTGAGCATTTACGACATAGTTAGATGCAAATGCGATATCATAGTTTTCACCAGATGATGTGATAACTGACATTTTCTTATCATAATCACCCCATCCAAGGTATTGGATATCCAATTTAGCACCGACTTTTTCTTCGATGATTTTGTTTGCATTTTCTAGCAATTCATCCAAGTTGTCTGGTTTGTCACCGATTTGGTACATTTTGATTACAGGTTTTTCACCTGAAGTAGTATCTGCAGCTTTTTTGTTGTTACCTGTAAGGTTTCCACAAGCAGCAAGACCAGCAGCCAAAGCGACTACGCTAGCAGATGCAAAAGCATATTTTTTCCAGTTTTTCATGATAAAAACTCCTTTTTTTATTTTTAAACTTATAAACGATTTAATGATTTTTAACTTCAATCGCTATGATGAAGTTGGGAAGGGAGAAACGGTGTTTCTCAGCAAGTGCTATTCTTTCACACCACCGATCGTCAAACCTTTAACAAAGTAGCGTTGGAAGAATGGATACAGAATCGCGATTGGAAGGGTTGCAACCACAACCATGGCCATACGACCTGTTTCTTTTGGTAGAGCAACTCCCAGTTGGCCAGATAGGCCGACTGCTTTTGCAATGTAGTCCATATTTTGCTGGATTTGCATAAGCAAATATTGCAATGGATACAAGTTATCACTCTTGATGTAAAGAAGGGCGTTGAACCAGTCGTTCCAGAAGCCAAGAGCTGTCAAAAGCGTGATGGTTGCGATACCTGGAAGTGACAATGGCAAACAAATCTGGAAGAAGATCCGAGCTTCACTGGCACCATCGATACGAGCAGATTCGAGAATGGCTTCTGGAATGGTCTTCTTGAAGAAGGAACGCATCAAGATGATGTTGAATGGTGAGAGGAGCATTGGAACAATCAAGGCCCAAACGGTATCACCAAGTTGAAGCAGGCGAGTGACCACGATATAGCCTGGTACCAAACCAGCGTTGAACAACATACTAAGAAGAGCGAAGATCGTGAAGAATCTGCGGTACTTAAAGGTTGTCCGTGAGATGGCGTAGGCATAAGTGGTTGTAATGAAGACGTTGGTCACTGTTCCGACTACGGTTACAAAGACCGAGATAAAGAGCGCTTGGAGGATCTTATCTTTAAACTGAGCTAGGAACTGGAATCCATCTACACCAAACTTCGAAGGGAAAAAGCTATATCCATACTGGAGGATGCTCTTTTCGTCTGTCACCGAAATGATGATAACGAAGATAAAGGGCAAGATACAAGAAAGAGCGATCAAACCAGAGATGATACTAAAGAAGATATCTGCTTTCTTACTGAAGGAGTGAATGCCGACATTATCGATTTTTTCTTTTTTAATTTTCTTTTCTGCCATATTCTCCTCCTTTCTAGAACAAAGCTGAGTTTGGATCAACTCGTCTTGCAAGCAAGTTTGATAGGATAACCAGAATCAAACCGACTACGGATTGGTAAAGACCGGCTGCTGAAGCCATACCGATATCTGCTGTCTGAGTCAAACCATTAAAGACATACACGTCCAAAACGTTGGTTACATTGTAAAGCTGACCAGCATTGTGTGGAATTTGATAGAAGAGACCAAAGTCTGCACGGAAGATATTTCCGACTGCAAGGATGGTCAAGACTGTTACAAGCGGAGTCAACTGAGGAATGGTTACGTTGCGAATGCGTTGCCACTTGCTAGCCCCGTCCACTGTTGCTGCTTCGTAGTAGGTTGGGTCAATCCCCATGATCGTCGCATAATACATGACACTGCTATATCCAAAGCCTTTCCAAATACCTAGGAAAAGGAGAAGGTATGGCCAAATGCCTAAGTCAGCGTAGAAGTTGACTTCCTTCATGCCAATGGACGTTAGGAAATGGTTGAAGACCCCTTTGTCAATGTTTAGGAAGGCATCTGTAAAGAAACTGATGATAACCCATGACAGGAAGTAAGGGAACAACATAGACGTTTGGAAAATCTTAACCATTCTCTTAGATCGAAGCTCGCTGAGGATGATGGCAATCCCTACTGATACAATCAAACCGATAAAGATAAAGCCGAGATTGTAGAGAACTGTATTTCGAGTGATGATAAAGGCATCTTTTGAACTAAACAAGAATCTGAAATTATCTAACCCGACCCATTTACTATTCACAATACTATCTATGAAACCATTACTGGTCATATGGTAGTCTTTAAAGGCGACCACATTCCCAAATACTGGAATGTAAAAGAATAGAATCAACCAGAGTGCCCCTGGTAAAACCATCAAGAGAAAGATCCAGTTATCTCTCAAGGTCTTTGAAAACTTTTTCATACTTTCCTCCCTTTTTATTCCTAAAAACTGATTTCATCGAATTTTTAGGTTTGATAACGATTACATTATTAGTATACTCCTATTTGATGGCTAGGTTAAACTACTAATTATAGAAAAAACTCCACAAATTATTTTATGTGGAGAAGTTTTTTATAAGAAATAGGTTTCATGAGAAACACTCTGACTCGGAAAAAATGCCTAAGTCGTATAAATCGTCGATGCGGTCGCAATGGTGTGCCACTGGTTAGCTGTGGTGGCTGCGAAATCCTTGTCTGCGTAGAAGTCAGTAAATGGTAAGATTTCAACCTCTAACTCGTCGATGCGGTCAATCTGTCCTGCCAGATAAGCCTCGATGCGGCTTTCTGCGCGTTTGATGCGTTGCAAAAGTCCGCCCAGACGGATATCAACCGTATCCAAACCAAAGACCTTGTTTTCTTTCAACCATTGACGGCTAAAGAGGGTATGGAAATGTTCGATTTGGCTTCTAAGTTTTGGTAATTCTTGTCTTGCGATTTCTTTCAGATTTTCTTTATCATCCGCTTGGTAGGCCTGACGAATGCGTCGTCCCACATCCACTTTACTACTTAAAATCTGGTTCAACTGGGCCTGAGTTTCAAAGAGATAAGAGTAGGCGCCAGCTTTTTCTTTGATTTCAGCAAGCGTCTCAGCAGCCTGAGCGAAGTGCGGCTTGTCCTGTTCAGGTGTCATGTGCTGGTCAAGAATCGGGCAAAGAACATCCTGATAAAAGACGTAGCGGTTGGGATTGATCCCGCTGAGATTGTCTGGTAGATCTGGCAAGAGGTTGGCTAGGTCAATCTGCATAAATTCCTCAACTGATAGACCTGTATTGGTCTTGAAGTGGGCAGACAAACGGTCTAGGTCATTGCGGTAGCTGAGTTCTGCCCAGATTTGCAAGCTTGGTAGGATAGAAAATTGGGCTGTCTCACCACCATTATCCCCCCAACCAGTTACGATGACTTCTTTGATCTGATTAGCACGACAGGCTTTATTGGCCTCGATAGCCACTAGACGGCTGAAATGGTTGTGTGGGGTAAAACCAATCCACTTCCAAGCCCCGCCTGCGAATGCGATATCTTGGCTAATCTTGTGGTGATTGCGGAAATTACGATTGTACTTTTCTTCGCTATCTTGGTAATAATCCCAATAAACCAAGGTCACACGATCTTTGAGACGGTCTAGGTAGACACGAGTTTCCTCAGGAATTTCCACATCACGGTCGTACTGGCCATCTGCTGACATGAGTTTGAAGAACATGTCACTCCACATTTGGCAGTGGAAACCATACTTGTCTGCAATGTCCAGCACGCGCTCCAAATGTTGGCACATAAGGAGGCTTCGGTCCACAACACCGTTCAAGATGAGGTAACGCCCCAAACCAACCAAGTGGGCTTCGTCCATCCGATATTGACCTTGCGAGTCTGCAGTTTAGATAGCGTCGCAAACATGCCATCAATCAGGTCGTAAACCTTTTCTTCGCCAATGAGGAGGATATCTTCTACATCACGGAGCTCTTGCACTTCTTTGACACCCCATTTAACAAAGGCTGACAAGTGGGCCAAGGTCTGGATGCAAGGCACAAAGGTCATGTCAAACTGCTGGGCGTAGGCTTCTATTTCCTGCAACTCCTCAGCCGAATAAGCTCCACGGAAATAACCAAAATAAGGTTGCCCCTCAATCTGATAGGTGTCTTCCATATAAAGTTCAAAGGTTGAGTAACCCATGAGAGCCAAGACCTCAATCATCTGTTTGGCAGAAGCCACATTCAGCACTGCATTTCGCGAACAGTCAGCCATGTAGGCCAACTCTTCATAAGCCGCCTGCTCCTCAATCCCTACTTTATCACCTTCTACTAGAGCTGTTGCTAGCACGGACAAGGCGCGGTAGAGTTGGTGAGGTTTGCGATAGGTTAGTTGATAGTGACCACCCTCACCCTTGATAGAGATAGAGGCTTGATCAGACTGAGCGACTGCAACTTCCACATCTGGTAAAGAGATATGCTTTGTCAGCAAGTCGATTGCCTGAGTTTGTTTGGGACTAAGCCCTGTAAATCTTACCACTGATTTTCCTCCTGTAGCCAGTTGACAAGGGCACCGTAGAGATTGGCATCTGCGTGATAGGTGCAAGCTTGAATAACTGGTGCGACCGTGTATTCTTCGTAGGTTTCGACAAATGCTTCGACAGCTTTTTTGACCCCTTGGATAAAGTCTGGGTTTTGACTGATGGAGCCTCCCAGACTAATGACATCTGGGTCGATAAGATACTGAATATTGAGTAAACCTTGAGCCAAATTACGGTTCATACGCTCAATGGCTTCTTGGCAAAGGGCATTTCCTGCTGCGGCCTCTTGGTAAATCTTGCGACCATCCCAGTCAGTCTGACCAGATTTTTCAATCACGTATCGCACCATATTTCCAGTTGACGCTAGTTGCGACCAGTTGTTGAGCTTTTCTGCTGGTTCAATGGTTGTCATATAGCCAAACTCTCCTCCCAAGCCGTGGCGACCTCGGTGAAGCTTGCCATTGATAATTATGGCACCGCCGATTCCTGTCCCAATCACGACACAGGCTGCATTTTCAATTTCTGGGTGAGCCAGCAGTTCACTCAGTCCAACACAGTTGGCATCATTTTCCAGATGGACAGATAGCTGATAAGAGCTAAGCGCCTCATACCAAGAAAAGCCGTGGATATAAGGTACGGCACTGATTCCCTCAATCACACCTGTTTCTTGATTGACCGCGCCTGGAACGCTCATAGCAATGCCCTTATAATCTTGCCCTGACAAGCGCTGGTCTAGCCAAGCCAGTAAAGCTTCCAAGTTTTCTGGCGTCGGTGTACTTGTCTTATCTAGTATTTTTCCATCAGGAGTCAGACTGGCAAACTTAATCCCAGTCCCTCCGATATCAATGGTTGCAATCTTCATATTTTCACCAAAAAAGGGGCGAATCAGTAGTCAATCCTTACTCTTTCGCCCCTCCTTTCTATCTCATAGTATTAGTTATCAAACACTTTAAAACTGTTAAATGTCTTCTTTTTTAATCAATTCTGTGCGAATTTCTTGTGGAGCCAATAGTCCTGAATGAACTGGATATGGTCGCTCAAGCAAGTCCAAAATGGTTTGTTGGTGTTCTGAAATGCGCACATTTTCTTGGCTCATATTGTAGTAACGGAGGACATATCCTTCTTCATTTTCCGCCACTTTAAAGGCTGTTGGGCAAACTTGTGGTAAGCTGAGTGCCGCATGACTCAAGAGGCTACCAGTCGCAGCAACACTTCCTTCTTGTTTAGCAACCTGAAGACTAGTGAATGGTGTTTGGAAGGCTTTGGCACGACGGAAGGCTGAAAAGCGTTCCCCTGCTTGGTGGCATTCAAGTGTAAACTCGACTTCAAACTCACGCAAACACTGAGCCTCTGGTGTCGGGAAGTAACCCCAGTCACCTAGCTCACCTGAGGCACGAAGGATGGTCACTGCAATGGTATCGTCTCCAAGGATTTCATACTCGTGCAGTCCTTTATTGGCCACCGTCACTCCTTTTTCATCATCATAAAGGCTGACAAAGGCTTGTTGGTGTTGTGGATTTTCAGGATTTTCCCAAGAAGCAGCTGGTTTATTTGGTCGTGTCACCACCTCATAGATGCTTTCAGAGTCATTGCTTGGACGTGTGTTATGAGTCTTAACCAAGAGACGGATACGGTGATCCTTGGCTGTGTTAGTAAAGCGAGTCTTGAAGCGGATTTGTGGATTATCAACAAATACGGTCATCTCTGTTTCCAGAGGAAGAGTTGTCAATTCTTCTGAGCGCCCAGCTTCACGCGTCATAAACTCGATGATGCCTCTTTGTTCTGCATCCAGTTTTTCGTCTGCACTTACTGGAATTGTCAATTCATGCTTGAGCAAAATCTTGGCAAAACGAGCTGTATTTTCCAAGACTTCACAGCCTTTGAGTTCTGCGTAGATAGGCTCTGTTCCTTTTGGTTGGAAGTAGATGTACTCATTTCCAATGTCACCACGATCTTCAAAGCGAATAACATCTTCATAAGCTTCATGAGTTGTCTTGTCGTAGACCGTGATGTTTTCATCCACACTGACCGTTACAAATGGCGTATCAATCACTCCATTTTGGTAAATACCGTCACGGCCTTCTTGTTCTCCTTCAAGCAATTGGAAGGTTGTCCAAGAGAGAGGGGCTAGATGAACAGGGACTGTCACGCGCACTTGTCGAGCGATACGAGCTTGACGGAACTTGTCTTTTGGCAAATCATACTCAAAATTAGCTCCCAGATCTTCGATTTTCGCTTCTACAGCATGGCCTTCCAAGTCTTCGACACGATAGTTTGGCAAGGTCAAGGCTGCCATTTTCTTGTAGCCTTCTGTTGGGTGCAATTCCTTGAAATCACAAATCGCCACATTAATCACTGTGCTGACAGTGTCAACCTTGTCATGCAAGCCTGTGTTAATGACCGTAAAGAGATGGTCACTTTGAGCTTCCTGGGTTGCAATTTTACCCTTCCACTCGTTGAGAAGGTTGCTCTTAACAAAATTTCCGACTTGGTTGACCTTGGCAAAACGTGTTTCCATCTCACGGTGAACTTCGTCAATACTACAGCCACAGATACTATCATGGGGCGCATTTTGTAGAAGGACTTCCCAAGCATAGGTCAACTGGTCCTTGTGGTTGTGCCCTCCAGTAATGACCGTCAATGGCTCCACCACTTGTTCTAGCAGGTTGCTATTTTCTTGGAAAGCTTGTTTGAGGTAAATACGGGATGAAGAAGTGTTAGCAAGTGTGTACCAACCATCTGTTTCCTGACTTGTCAACTCACCTGTAACCGTTGATAACTGCTCTGGTAGAGCACTTTCTACTGCATGAACATAGTCATCAAAGGAACTATGCACAAAGGTCACATCTGGGAAGAGTTCATTGGCCACACGAATGGCTTCACTCAGATTTCGCTGTACAGGCTGGTGGTCACATCCGTTCATCATCAACCATTGGTTGGTCGAAGCGTAGTCACGCACGTCTGCCAATTTTTGTTTCCAGAAGGTCAAGGCCTCGTCTTTATCAACTGGAATTTCATTTCCATTACTGTACCAGTTGGCAAAGAGAATACCGAGGACACGACTTCCATCTGCACCCTGCCAGTACATTTCTGAAAACTGGGAAGTAAATTGCTCATCTTCGAGAACTTGGTTGTCAAATCCAATCGGCTTGACACCACGGCCAAAGGCTGCCACGTGAATACCTGATTTTTGAAGGATTTGAGGCGCTTGTCCCATATTTCCAAAGGTATCTGGGAAGTAACCAATCTGGGTTGATTTGCCCCATTTTGCACATTCTGCTTGACCAATCAAGGTATTGCGGACGTTGGCTTCACTGGAAATCAAGTAATCATCCTGCAAGATGTAAAAGGGACCAATTTTGAGTTTGCCTTGGTCGATGTAACCTTGGACTTTGTCGTGATTTTCAGGGCGAATTTCCAAATAGTCATCAAGGACAATGGTTTGACCATCCAAGTGGAAGCTCTTGAACTCGGGATCATTTTCAAAAAGGTCAAAAAGATTATCAAATAACTCCACCAACTGCATACGGTGGCTTTCAAAAGGTAAGTACCACTCACGGTCCCAGTGACTGTGTGAGATAATATGTACGACAACATTTTCCATGAAGTAAAACCTCATTCTAACTTAAATTTTTATTTTTATCGTTTTAAATGTGAATTTGTGATTCTTTCCTAGAATCAGTTAAGCGAAAGCGAGCTCCTTATACTCAATGAAAATCAAAGAGCAAACTAGGAAGCTAGCCGCAGGTTGCTCAAAGCACTGCTTTGAGGTTGTAGATAGAACTGATGTGGTTTGAAGAGATTTTCGAAGAGTATTAGCGAATATCCAAGTAATCCAAGACCAACTCACAGAACATCATGTTGGCCCAAGAGAACCATTCGCGAGAGTAGAGAGTTGGATCATCTACGTGGAAGCTTTCGTGCATGACACCTGTGCCACCATCGCAGGCAACGAGCTGATCGAGCAAGAATTTCTTCTCCGCCTTATCTCTTGTTGTCAAGCCTTGGATAGAAAGGGCAATCGGCCAGATATAGCGATAGAAGGTATGAGAACTTCCGAGTCCACTAGCATATTCACCTTGGTAGAAGTATGGATTTTCAGGGCTCAGAATGGTACGGCGTGTGGCTTGATAAACTTCATCTTCAATGTCGCAATAGCCCAGATAAGGCGCAGCCAGCAGACTCGGTACATTTGGATCATCCATGATGCTAGCATTCCCCAAACCATCCACTTCAAAGGCGTAAATCTTTTCACCCTTGCTATTGGTGGTGTAGGCATAGTTTTCGATCCCTTCTTGGATCTCTGCTTGCAGACGTTTAGCGTCTGCGATAATGTTTTGGCTATCAGCTAGATCTAGTTCTGCAAAAATTTCTTGCACATAACCTAAGACAACGACCGCAAACATATTGGACGGAATCAAGTAGCTATACTGACAACAATCATCACTTGGACGAAAAGCTGACCAGGTCATACCTGTCAGGGCAAAGTCAGGTCCAAAGCCATCATTTACCAGAGTATCTTCCTTGCGGTCTGTATCGCGGACAAAACGATATGGAGAGTTGTTGTGGTCCTGCTCTACTGTCCAGAGATGAAGAATTTCCTTGGTCGCAGCGACAAAAGTTTCATCAAACTGACTGGTTTCGCCAGTCTCTTTCCAAAGGAGATAAGCCAACTGCAAAGGATAGCAAAGCGAGTCCACCTCATACTTGCGTTCCCAGATCCAGCCGTTAAGATCTGTGTGGTCAGTCTCGTGGTGGCCCTTCCAGTTCTCCTCAATGTTAAAGGAATTGGCATAAGGATCCTTGAGTACCAAGGTCATCTGACGCTTGACCAAACCTGCAATGGTCTGACGCAAGAGAGGATCTCTTTTAGCCACATGAAGATAGGGTCTGAGTTGGGCAGTCGAATCCCGAAGCCACATGGCAGGGATATCCCCTGTTAATACAAAGGTCGAACCATCTTCTAGGATCTCAACCGTATTGTCCAAGGTGTCGGTATAGCAACGCTCAAAGACATCCACCCACTCCGGATGGTCCTTGGCACGCTCTGCTACTTCATCCAGCCATTCTCTGACAATCTCTTTTGAATAAACCATTTTTAATTTTACCTCTTTCAAACAAGTTTCATGTTCAGTATATAGTTTTTGAGACAGAAAATACATACACAAATGATAGTCATTTTTCTACAAAATTGCTTACTTTCGAACCCCATCTCTAAAGGTCTCATTTTTCTGATATAATGTAGAAAAACATCTAAAGGAAAGACTATGAAACCACTACTTGAAACCATCGATACCCGCTTTGGTACTGCTAGCAAGCATGCCTTCTCTCGGGGAAATACCCTACCATACACAGGCGTGCCTTTTGGGATGAATTATTTTGTGCCCCAGACTAGTGACCAGGACGGATCTTGGTTTTTCGATCCGCATCTGCCCATCTTTCAGGGGATTCGCTTAACCCACCAGCCCAGCCCTTGGATTGGGGACTACTCATGGCTCCTTCTGACACCTGTCACAGGCCAGCTTGGGGGAGACAGCCTCTTTCACCGCCAGTCTTCTTATGATATAGACAAAGCTTGCTTCCAGCCTCACTATTTGAAACTCTTTTCTTTGCGCTATCAGATTGAAACCCAGCTCACACCGACTTACTATGGCGCTTCTATTCGTTTGGAGCAAAAGCAAGGCAAAACCCTCGCCCTCTATCTTCACGCAAAAGATGAACTGACAGTGGAGCAGGTAGATAAGCGGACTCTGGCTCTCAGACAAGAAGGCAAAACAGAGACCAATAAAAATCCACTGATACTGTTCACTTCTCTGCAAATGAACACGGATATTCTTGCAGTCAGCCAAGAAAGCGGAGACTGGCGAATTAACCTCGCAGATAGCCATGCTGAAATCCAACTAGCGACTTCCTTTATTTCTCCTTCTCAAGCGCTGCTTAATCTACCTCAAACGGACTTTGATAGCTGTAAAGCAAGTGCGAAAGCGAACTGGGAAAATCTCCTCCACCGTTTTGATATCGTGGAGACAGGGGAAGCCGACCGGACCTTCTTTGACCACTGCCTCTACAGACTCTTCCTCTTCCCACAGACATTTTATGAGGTGAACGAGTCAGGGCAGGCCATCCACATGGATTTGTCTACTGGTACTGTCAAGCCTGGTGTCCTCTTTAGCAACAATGGTTTCTGGGATACCTTCCGCACCACCTTCCCCCTCTTTGCCCTTATTATACCAGAACACTATCACCGCTTTCTAGAAGGTTTCCTCAATAGCTACCGCGATACTGGTTTCCTGCCAAAATGGCTGGCCCCAGATGAACGTGGCATGATGCCTGGTACTCTATTGGACGGCATTATCGCAGATAGCGCCTGCAAGGAAATGGCTCCCGACTTGGAAGAAGAACTCCTCCAAGCCATGCTTGAAACAGCCACCAAATCCGACCCTCTCGGCATCAATGGCCGCCACGGACTAGCCCAATACCAAGAACTTGGCTACCTCTCTACCGACCACCACGAAAGCGTCAGCCACACCCTAGACTACGCCTATAGTGATTTTTGCATCGCCAGCTGTGCCGAAAAACTAGGTCAGAATGACATCGCGGACACTTATAGAACTTCGTCACAAAATTACCGCAATCTATTTGACACTGCGACGGGCTACATGCGAGCGCGAGACAGCCAAGGCAACTTCCGCCCTGACTTTTCTCCTTATAGTTGGGGACGCGATTATGCCGAATGCTCTGCTATTCAAGCGACTTTAGGCGTCTTACATGACATCCCAGGTTTGTGTCAACTCATGGGCGGAAAAGAAGCCTTTAGCCACTACCTTTTGGAAAGCTGTCAGGATGCTCCCCTCTTTGAGACAACTGGTTATGGTTACGAGATTCATGAAATGAGCGAGATGGCTACCGCTCCTTTTGGGCAACTCGCCATTTCCAACCAGCCTAGCTTCCACATCCCTTATCTCTTCCGCTACAGTGACTACCCTGACTACACTGCTCTTCTCATCAAGTCGATACGTCAGAAAGCCTTTCACCCAAGTTGGCAAGCCTATCCTGGCGATGAGGACAATGGCAGTCTCTCTGCTTGGTACATCTGGTCAGCTCTTGGATTCTACCCGACTTGTCCAGGAAAACCAAGCTACGACCTCGGAATCCCTCTCTTTGATCATCTCCGTGTCTACCTAGCTAAGGAAAATAAATGGCTAGATATCCATGCTGAGCAAAACTACAGCCATTTTAACTTTGTCAAAGAGTGTCGATTAGACCAGACCTCTGTATCTAGCATCCAACATCAAGACCTCTTAAAAGCTGAGCAACTGACCTTCACTCTCAGCTGGCTACCAAATCACTCATAACCAAAAGAACCTTTGCATCGCGCAAAGGTTCTTCTTTTATGAAACTTGGACCTGAAGCTGGTCAACAAGCTGCCCGCCTAGCGTCAAATTCAGATAAAAATCTAAGCTTTTATCTCCTGTATAATACAAGGTTGGAAGCGTCAATCTTTTTTCAGTCTCGCCAACTTGAAACTCAATAACTTGAATCTCGTCCCGATAAGCGACACCATGCACACCCGTCCCTGGTTGAATCGAAATCTTAGCTTCTAAAGGACCACTACATTCTCTGCGCTTAACTGTAAAATAGGCATTTTCTCCCTTGGTCACAGCTAGACTTTTTTCTGAAAACTCCAGTTGCTGAACGGTATCTTTTCTCGAAAAGGTAGGTGTTTTATAGAGTGAAATTTTGGTCAACAAAGGCAAAGCCTGTGCCTCTGTAATGGTCACGCGTATCTTCTGCGCCTCAACGACTGTTCCTCGTAAAAGACGTTTGTAGCCAACAGTATAACCAGATCCAAACTCCTGCCAGACACCATCCAACTCTACCTGAACATGGAAAGCAGCGATGCGTTGCCCCAGCTTCAAATCTTCTCTTAACTCAATCACATCAAAAGTTTTAAGTGCCCCTAAATCGAGCTCTAATTGGATTGGCAACTCTGCATCACTTGCCCATGAACTAGTCTTCCGTCCATTTGTCAGATGATGACAGGCAAAGTCTGGTGATAGATCAGGGCCAGATACCTTGGCCCCCAGAGCCAAATCTTCTTTATAGAGTTCGTCACGGTAGGCAGCAAATTCATAGAGACGCTGGATATCCTTTTCGTCAAAGAGTCCATCTTTATTAGGCGGAATATTGAGTAAGAGAGGTGTTCCCCGCCCTACAGAGTAAAAATAAATCTCGACCAACTCCTCGAGAGACTTAGGATCCTGATCCTCATGGTAAAACCAACCTGGCCGAAGAGAAACATCTGCCTCACCAATTGAAAACAGCGTCCCCAAGGGGTCTCCGTGCTGTAGATAATCTAATTCCGCCTCTGTTCCTAGCTGGTCTAGTTTGACTTTTTGCCACAAGGGTTCCCCTGCATAGCCTCGTTCATTTCCAATCCAGCGAATACTAGTTCCCTCAGTTGAGAAAATCAAACAATCGCCCTGCAAGTCACGAATGGTTTCAAACCAGGTCTCAAACTTATAGTTGACCTTCTGGGCCCCTTCGCCTCGAGCACCATCCATCCACACCTCAGCGAACTTACCAGCATTTCCATAGGCAGGATTTGACAAGATTTCCTTCAATTGAGCCAGATAGTAGGCATTGTAGTCTGCTTCTCGGCCCACGTGATAGAGGGGACTGTGAGCATCCCAAGGAGACAAATACACTCCCAAATCCATGTCAAACTCAGTCGCAGCTTGGGAAACCTCAAGGAGCAAGTCCCCCTTTCCATCCCTCCAAGGGCTAGCCTTGACCGAATAATCTGTATGTGCTGTCGGGTAGAGGACAAAGCCATCGTGGTGCTTCACCACCAAAATCAGCTTTTTAAAACCCGTTTCTTTGAGTACCCGAACCCATTCACGCGCAGCCAACTTGGTCGGATTAAAACGCTTGGGATCCTCTTGCCCACTTCCCCATTCTTGGTCATAAAAGGTATTGGGACCAAAATGGATAAAGGTAGCTAGTTCATCTTCTAAATAAGCTAGCTGGGCCTGGCTTGGTAATGGTCCATGTGGTTTTATGTTCGTCATCATCTCACATCTCTTTCTCTTGTTCACAAAGTTATCCACAACTTGTGGATAAGAAAGCATTCCTAAAAACTAGTTTTTTCAGTCTCTAGCTCACCTGTCACCCTAAACAGACCTTTATCAAACAGCCCTGTACTAGGGTTTCTACTAGCTTTCTAGAAAGTCACTAGTATACGGAACTATTATCAGAATCCTTCAACACCATGGATTAGATATCATTCTTCCTCAGACTTATCCACAGACTGTGAATAAGCTATTGTTCGAGACTGCTCTCTCCTTGACTATAACAAAAAGCGATAGTAGCGTCAATATGACTAAGGTTTCTTCCTAAATCCCCTGAAAAGATTCTATAATTTGTACAACCGTAGCTTTTGCATTCGTCAGCTAGTTAGAAGCAGCCAGTAGAAAATGACTGCTTTATCACATTGTGAACAGCACAGCTGTAGTACTATAATACCTAACAATCTAATCATTTCTAGCAAAAAATCCCGCAGATTTGCGGGATCTTCTCTTGCATCAATGCGCCAACATTTCTTGGGCGATTTCTTGGCCAGATAGGTTATCTGGGTAATAAGTTGGCCAGTTATCCATCTCTTCAAAGAGAGCTTCTTGGCTAGTACCTCCAAAGAAGATATGGAAATGTTCTGCCTTAACTGGGGCGATATTGTGGTCACTAAACTGAACATACTTGAACTGTCCAGCATCTGCATCTGTCGCTTCAAAGAGGAAGCGCACGCCACGATTGCCTTTCTTATAAGTCAAGATTTTCTTGCCGACATACTTATACGTAAATTTCTTACTTTGTCCACCTTGAACAAACTCCATAGTGTTATCCGTGATGTTGATTTTGGTCACATCTGTCTGATAGCCTTTTTGATAGTAGGCCTTGTACTCATCTTTGGTCATCTTGCCAGTCAACTTAGCCTTGTAGTCAAAGACTTGATCAAAAGTTCCATCTTCAAGGAAAGGATAGACAGACTGCCAGTTACCTGCATAGTCACTCAAGGTACGATCTTTGACGTCTGCATCCTCAAAGTAACCATTGTGAACTGTCTTGGTGTTTTCTTCCTTTTCTGGCTCGATTTCTGGTCCTTCTTGGTCTGTTGTTTGCTTCAAAGCCTTGAGGTTTTTCTCCATCACGGAGATATAGTCCTCACCGGCCTTGGTTGCTTCTTCTGTCAGACTTTCTAGCAGATTGAGCACATCTAGTTTGACACCCGTTTCTTTGGAAAGGGTATTGGCAAGGGCTTGAGAGGCATTCTCTTCAAAGTAGATATAAGAAATCTTGTTTTTCTTGATATACTCTGTCAACTCTGCTAAACGAGCTGCTGATGGTTCTGCGTCTGGTGAAAGACCTGAGATTGATACTTGCTTGAGACCGTAGTCCAAAGCAAGGTAGTTAAAGGCAGCATGCTGGGTCACAAAGCTCTTTTGTTTAGCTTGAGACAAGCCATCTGTGTAGGCCTTGTCCAAGGCTTGTAACTTCTCAATATAGGCAGCTGCATTCTTCTCAAAAGTCTCTTTTTTATCAGGATAATCTGCTGACAAGCTGTCACGGATATGCTCTACCAGTTTGATGGCGCGTGCTGGTGAAAGCCAAACGTGGGGATCGTAGTCATGATGGTGACCTTCACCCCCGTGATCATGACCTTCCTCTTCTTCCTCACCTCCTGGTAGGAGCAGCATATTGCCTGTCGCCTTGATAGTCTTAACTTTTTTCTTATCCAAGGATTCTAGCAATTTGGGAACCCAAGTTTCCATGTTTTCATTTTCATAGACAAAGGTATCTGCGTCTTGGATTTTGGCAACTGCCTTGGCGGAAGGTTCGTAGTCGTGAGGTTCTGTCCCAGCACCGATTAGAAGTTCTACATTAGCGGTATCTCCTGCGACTTGCTTGGTAAATTCATAGACAGGGTAAAAGGTTGTCACGATATTTAATTTCCCATCTGCCTGTTTTTGATTGGAACAAGCTACTAAGAATACTGTCACAAGACTTGCCAAAAGGAAGCTAAGTTTTTTCATTTTCGTCTCCTATTTGATATAACGCTTGAGTAGACTGACTAATAAAAAGACAGCTACAAAGATAATGGTAATACTAGCGCTGGCAGGTGTTTCCGCATAGTAGGAAATATAGAGACCTGCTACCATTCCCAAAAAGCCAATCGCACTAGCTAGTAACATAACGGATTTGAAGTTTTTCCCCAGACGAAGGGCAATACTAGCTGGCAAGACCATAATGGTTGACACTAACAAAGCTCCTGCAGCTGGAATCATGAGGGCAATGGCCACCCCTGTCACCATGTTAAAGAGGATAGACATAGTGCGGACAGGTAGCCCATCTACAAAAGCCGTGTCCTCATCAAAGGTCAGGATGTACATAGGACGTAAGAACAAGAAAGTCAAGAGCAAAACGACTGTAGCAATGACAAAGAGGGCAAGGACCTGCTCTTCACTGATAGTCACAATCGAACCGAAGAGGTATTGATCCAGACTCATGGAACTCGAACTTTTCCCCTTACTCATCACGATAAGGGAGACTGCAAGCCCTGTCGACATGAGGATGGCAGTCCCGATTTCCATAAAGTTCTTGTAAACCGTACGGAGATACTCCAGAAAGACCGCAGCTATCAAGACAATGACAATGGTCGAAATAGTTGGAGAAATCCCCAAAACCAGACCAAAGGCAACCCCTGACAAGGAAACGTGACTGAGAGTATCACTCATCAAACTCTGACGACGTAAGATAAGGAAGGTCCCAAGAACTGGTGAAAAGAGACTCATGGCAATGACAGCCAAGAAGGCCCGCTGCATGAAGTCATAGGATAACAAACTAAGCATGTTCCACCTCCTGGTCGCTTTCGTGAACGTTAAAACAACGCCACGGCGAGTCTTGGTTACGCACTAGATGGATATTGCGGTCTGCATAGGCCTTGACCTCCTCTGGATCATGCGTAATCATCAAAACGGCCTTACCATGATGGTGAGCACTGTGGTGCATGAGTTCGTAAAATTCATTTTTGCTCCCTGCATCCATCCCTGTCGTCGGCTCATCCAAGACAAAGATATCTGGGTCAGAAGCAAACATCCGTGCAATAACCGCCCGTTGCTTTTGCCCACCAGAGAGGGAACCAATCCGTTTATCACGGTGTTCCCACATACCAACTGAGTCTAGACTAGCCTTGATATGCTCCTCATCGTGGGCATTCAAACGACGGAACCAGCCCTTTCGCGGATAGCGACCCGACTTGACAAATTCATAAACCGTACTTGGAAAACCAGCATTAAAACTAGCAATCTGCTGGGGAAGATAAGCTATCCTAAGCTTTTTCCCATGAGTGTTTGTCTTTGAGATGGTTACCTTGCCAAATCTCGGCTGCAAGATGCCCAGACTAGCTTGATAAGCGTCGTCTTGGCAGCCCCATTTTCACCAGTCAGGGTGACAAACTCCCCACTATCAACACTGTAGTTGATATGCTCGAGGACAGGTTCTTTGTCATAATAGAAAGACAAGTCCTCTACTGTAATATACCGCATTATTTGATTTCTCCTACTAAAGCAGTTAAAAACCGCTGGATGACTTCTTGTTCATTTGGAGTAAACTGATTTGCTACTTGTTCATAGGCTGAGAGCGTGTGTTCATGATGATGGTGGTGTTCTGCCGCTACTGGTCGAGCTAGCTCTGTCAGTTGATAAAAAATCACACGCGCATCCTTGGGATCTCTGGATGTCTCTAACATGCCCTCTTTGACCAAAGACTTGATAGCTTTGGTCACTGCCGCCTGACTGACATTGAGACGACGAGCCAACTCCGAGTTAGTTAAGGATTCTTCTGACAAAAGCATGAGGATGTGTTCCTGAGTATTGGTCAAGGCTACATCACTGGTGCAATGCCCGATCAGAATTTCATGCTGGTTCTCAGATCTCAAGATCACCTCGTTTAAAAAGTTATCGATTTCCTGTGCAAGCTGTCTCATGTGTTACTCCTTCCCTAGCTATCTTTTCGTAAAAAACATAGATAGCCACAGATTCTTTACTGGTTAATTATATCATAAACCAAAAAAGAGTCAAGGGAAAAAGGCGTAAAAACGTTTCCCTAGACTCTTCTAGATGTGAAATTTAACCTATTTTAGCTTTGGTTTTCTGCTCGATAAGATACCTGCCAGACCAGCTACCATTCCCATCAAGAGCAAGAAGATGGATTGTTCACTTCCTGTATTTGGGAGAGCTTTTTCTGAGACAACTGCCTTCTTGCTAAATTGACCTGCCACCTCATAAGTCAATGGCACATTTGTAGTCGCATCGTTAGCAGCTGCATTCGTTTGAGGCGTTTCTACTGGCAGACTAAAGGTTTTAGAATCCACAGAAATCGTCCGTGAGTTCGGATTGATCTTTTCATACTGGGTCAAGTCTGCCGTTTTCAGATACTCTTCAAAGGCTGCATCCATAGACGGACCTTCTTCACGCGCGCCACCTAACATAGTGTAGCCATCACCACCCGCAGCTAAGAAATCATTAGTTGCAAGATAGTAAGTTTTTGCGAGGTCTAGTAGTTCATAACGACCAGTTGTGCGGTTTTTGACCTGGATGGCCAAGACACGTTTACCTGATGGTAGGTTGGTATCATAGTAAACCTTCACACCTGAAACTTGCAAGAAGCCACCACTTGGTTCTAGCAATGGTTGTCCGTTCTCATCCAAGACCTTCTTGCCATCTTTATCGACCTGCAAGATAGATCCGAGTGACTTTTCAAACATATCCAATACTTGTTGCCCAGTCACTTGGATTTGTGAGATGGTATTTCCAAATGGAAGAACTGCAATGACATTCCCTTTCGTAATCGGTTTGCCTTTTGCAATGGTTTCACGCAAGCCACCACCATTTGTAACAGCGATGTCAGTCGGATGGCTAAATCCTGTCTGACCATACTGATAGAGAGAATCTGCTACGACGTTTCCGAGGTTGGTTTCACGAACCCGAACATTTTCACGATCTCCGTTGAGTTCTACAGGGCTGTTTGAAACGACTTCAACAGCATTTTCAGCATCGTATTTTTGTTTAATGTCTTTGACTAGTTTTTCAACTGTTGGATTGGCTGGTAATTTTTTAGCATCAGCAGCCGGAATCTGAGTTGGATTGCCCAAAAGCTGACGTGATTTGTAGGTGATTTTTCCTACATTATGAAGGTAGCTTCCCGTCTGGTTATAGGTAACATTATCTCCATAAGTCGTTGATTCTACTGTATGAGAGTGACCGTCGATTACTGTTACGCGTTTCCCTTTCAAACGAGGATTTTTAGACAAGGCTTCTGCCAAAGTTGAACCACGCCATTCGACTGGGGTTGTAGTATCAACTCCCAAGTGAGCCAGTACGACATAGTGTTTGTAGTCCTTGCCTTCTGTACGTGCCTTGGCTTGAACTTCTTCGATAACCTTATTCACCTCGGAGATTGGATCTGTAAAGGTTACCCCTTTGACATTTTTAGGGTGAGTTTTGGTAGCTGTTTCAGGTGTTGTCACACCGATTACAACAAACTCATCACCTTCCACAGTCTTATCTTTATCAACGATTGTAGAAGCTTCAAAGAGACGAGCACCATTGACGTAGGTATTTGAACTAAGTAATGGGAATTTCAAGATTTCCTTGTATTTTTTAGCTTCGTCCAAACCAAAGTCAAACTCATGGTTTCCTACTGCCATGGCATCATACTGCATCTGATTGAGAATTTCGGCGCGGGCTTCACCCTTTGTAGAGTTGGAAATCGGTAAACCTTGGAAGGCGTCTCCAGCATCTACGACGAGAGTCGTTTGATTTGATTTCGCGCGTTCCTGCTCGATGACAGTCGCTAGCTTGGCATCTCCAATAACTCCCTTTTCCTCTACGATACGACCGTGGACATCATTGGTGTGCAAGATAACGGTATCTTTTTCTTCGCTTTTAGGAGATTCAACAGGAGCTTCCTTTGTTTCCGCCGATTCAGCAGTTATGGGAGTTGCCGCCTCAGTTGTTGGAGTTACAGGAGTTTCTGAAGTTGCTGGATTTGCTACAACTGCAGGGCTGTCTGCAGGGGCAGTTGCTTCTTCAGCATAGACTTGTCCAGCTAAGAAGGCTGGAGCTAACAGGGCTGTCGACAAGACAGGTAACAAAGAACGTTTGTTCATTTTAAAATCCCTTTCTTTTCTTCTTTTCTATTACATTATACGCTATTTCTGAAAAAATTTAAACTTTTGACCTATTTCTCTCTCAAATATTCGCTATTTAACAAAAAAACTTGAACCAAAAAGTTCAAGTTTTTTCTTAATCTATTGAAAATCTTTGATCTTTCCATCATAGGTCGCCCAGTCCTTGCTGAAGAAGCGGTCATTCATTTTATAGTCTGGAGCTGGGGTCGGATCCGTTAAGAAGGGATTGACAACCTTATCAAAAGCTAGCCAACCCAACCAACCAATGTGAATCGTATCCTTGACAAAGTAGGGATCTCCACCTTTTTTAGAAAAGTCAGCAATGTTGGTGAAACCTTGACTTTCTAACTGGTAACGAATTTTTTCAACAGCATGTTGGTACATTTCCTCGCTGAGCCTGTATGGGTCATCCATTTTTTATTGACAGGCTGGATCACAAAAAGGACATTGACCTTTGATTTGGCAAATTGATTGAGAACCAACTGCAAATCATTGTATTCAGACGACTTGAGGAAATTGTAATTTTTTTGATAGCCCTTATACTTCTCGAGGTAGTCTTTCACCTGGGTCTTATAAAATTGATTTTCAATTCCCATATCGTTGTTATTGGTATTGGCTTCTGCATCCTTTCGAGCAATTTTTTCTAACTCCTCATAAGAAAATTGATCCGGAAGATCTTTTAAATAGTTCTCCACATGTTCCTTGTACTTGAGTTTTCCTCGAATGGAAAATTGTCCAAATAGCGAAGCCTGACGCTCATTAAAACGTGCAAAAGCCTTGATAATAGCATGGTCGATCTCTGATAATTCCTCACCCTTTGACAACTTCTCAACGATGCCCTTCATAGAGACTCCTGGATTTTGCTTTAAGAGACGTTTAGCCGCATGTTTGGCTGCAATATCTCCCGATTGATTTTCTAGAAAGGCTGTCAACTGATCGTTGTTAAAGTAGTTTTGGAAGAAGGCTGGCTCATAGTCCTCCTCTGTAAACCACTGAGGCGAAATCACAAATACTGCCTGTTTTTCCTCGATTTCTGGTAAGATTTGCTGCATACCGAAATACTGGTTAAGCGAGGCCGCTCCTGCTTGTCCCAAAAAATAGGGCCGGTAGGGGCGACTATATTTCTCCGCCAAGACCGCAGGATGCATGCTATCAAAACGAATCCACTCACTTGAGCCAAAAAAGGGAATAAAGCGCATATTGGGTTCCGTAAAGGCTCTCACTTTTTGGCTTCTCTCTTTAAAGCTCTCCGAACTAATCGCTGCTGCAGAATATTTTTCTTCAGTCAAATTATGACTCGGATTGTTTGGATAGAAAAAGATCAGTAAGAAAACAAGAAAACTAGCAAGAAGCAGAGGGCCAAAGATTAACCACAAACGCTTAAGCATTCTGCAACTCCGTAATACCTGCTACGATTTTATTAGCTGTATTCCAGTCATCACGACCGAACTCCGTCACTGGAACACGAATGTCAAAACGGTTTTCAATCTCAACAATCAATTCAACCGTCCCCATGCTATCCAAGACACCAGCATCAAAAAGATCTTCATCCATCATGTCAGAAACATCTTCCATAAACAACTCATCAATAATTTCAATAACTTCTGATTTGATATCCATTTTAATATCCTTTTATTTTTTAAACCATAAATCATTCAAAAATCCAGAAAAGATTAAGAATGAAACCATCACGACATGGAAGGTGACAACCATGCCAAGCAACTGAATCCAGCGATTCTCAGGTAAGGAACCCTTCCCAGCTTTTTTCCGTTCTTTATTGAGCGCTTTTTTCTTACGAACCCAAGCGTCATTGATGACTAGCCCAATCCCATGGAAAAGTCCGTAGACGATATAGTACCAGGTCACACCATGCCAAAATCCCATAATCAGCATATTGAGAATATAGGCTACACTTGAAGTGACATTGCGATTCTTAAAAACCTTCTTTCTGGTCAACACCATGACCATCCGCATAAAGACAAAGTCACGGAACCAGAAAGACAGACTCATGTGCCAGCGATTCCAAAACTCTTTTAAATCCCTTGACAAAAAGGGCTTGTTAAAGTTGATAGGACTATGAATACCCATCAAGTTTGAAATAGCCAAGGCAAACATGGAGTAGCCCGCAAAGTCAAAGAAGAGCTCCAGACCAAAGGTATACATAACTGCAAGAGCATAATGGTTAAAGAAACCACCTGTTTGCAAGGCCAAATTTTTCAGCGGAGGCAATAATGTCTCTCCTAAAATGTAAGCCAAGATAAACTTGTAGAGGAAGCCAAGCATGATATATTTGACAGCCTCTTCTAGCATATCCATCAGCTCATCCTGCTCAGGAATGGTCTCGTAATTTTCATTGAAGCGTTTAAAACGATCAATAGGACCACTTGAGAAAGTCGGCATAAAGAGAAGAAAACGTAAGAATTGCCAAATCTTTAAATCCTTGATGACACCGTCTCTCAACTCAACGATAACCCCAACTGCACGAAAGGTCAAATAAGAAATCCCTAAAAAGCCAAACAAAGATTGAGGTCCATGAATAGCAGGAGATACTTTCACGAAGACGATAGGCAATAGGGATAGAAAGCTAACCAGGTAAAATATCCACTTACTATCCCGTTGTTTCCTGTACCTTTTGTAGAAAGATACAAGAAGTACTTGCCAGATAACATAAAGGATAAGAGCGCTTATTTGATCCGTCTTCCCACCTGTCAACATGGCTAGGATAAAGAAAAGACTAACGAGCACCTCATATAAGGCAAAACGTTTCTTGAAAAAAAGACCGATAAAGATGGGCAAGGTCGCTCCGATGATGTATAGAAAATACTGTGGATTCCCATAAGGTTCCAAATGAGGAAACTGTTTGAAAAATTCCATCATCGGCTGTTTACCTCATTGATCAAGCCTTTGATGTCAATCTTACCATTAGGAGTCAGCGGTAGGCTGTCCCGATAAAGGAATTTCGATGGCATCATATAAGACATCATGATATCTGCCAAGTCTTCCTTGATAGCCTTGGTAATATCGATATCACGTTCAAACTGCTCGCGAACACCGTCCTTTAGGATAACATAGGCCAGTAGATTTTGCACCTTGTGGTCCTTGTTATAGCGTGGGACAGCGACAGCCGACTCGATATAGCGAGACTTGTTGAGGTTTTGAGAGACATCTTCAAGCTCAATACGATAACCATTAAACTTAATCTGGAAATCCATGCGTCCACCATAGAGAAGCAAGCCCTCATCTGTCATAGTCCCTACATCCCCTGTGTGGTAGGCCGGTAGACCTTCGAATTCAAAGAAAGCTTCTGCTGTTTTTTCAGAATTATTCATATAACCTTTTGAAACAGCTGGCCCAGAAACGATGATTTCTCCCTGTTCACCATTTGGAACTTTCTTACCTTCCTCATCAATGACAAAGGTCGGAGAATCCGCCTTGGTATAGCCGATTGGCAGGCGTTTGAGAGTCTTCAACATCTCGTCTGTTACAGCAACTGCTGACAAAGCTACTGTCGCTTCTGTTGGACCATAGGCATTGATAATACGGGCATTTGGGAATCGCTCGCGCAGTTTTTGAGCTGTTTTAACCGTCAATTCTTCACCATCAAAGTAGAAATGCGTGATTCCTGGCATTTTCTCACTATTAAAGTCTTCTGACAACATGGCCATATCTGCAAAGGACGGTGTTGAGGTCCAGATAGCGATTGGCAAGGAAAAAATCGTCGCAAAGAGTTTTTTGAAGTCCTGAGTAATGGCTGAAGGAAGAGCGAAAAGCGTGCCACCAAGTGCCAAAGTCGGTGCCCAGTACATGACAGATAGGTCAAAAGAATAAGGGGGTTGAGCCAGCATTTGCGGACGACTTGGCGTCGCAAATTCCTTATCTGTAATCATCCAGTTGGTAAAGCTGAGGAGATTATCATGGGAGATCTGCACTCCCTTAGGCTTACCAGTCGTACCAGAAGTAAAGATGATGTAGTAGTTGTCATCTCCCTTGACTGGATGGGTCATCTCGTAGCTAGAAGCTTGAGCAAAGGCTTCATGGACTTGCTCTAAATTCAGTATTGGTATACTTGTCTGCTCTAATGGAAAATCTGAAATAGCAATAATCAAGCTCGGTTCTGCTACTTCTACGATAGCAGCTACCCGTTCTAAGGCCGAATGGCTGTCAATAGGAATATAGCATGACCTGACTTGGTCAGGGCCACAAAGGTAGCCAACATCTCATACTCCTGTCCGCCATAGACGACAACAGGAGATTTTTCTGGCAAATTCAACTGATCAATGGCTGCAGCCAAACTATCCGAATCAGCCTTCAGATCACCATAAGTATGCTCTTGCCCCAAAACATTGTAAACTGGATAACTGGCTTGTGTCTGAGCAAAGTGCTCAATCATTTCAATCATATCAACTATGGATTTATTTGACACAATAGGTTTTCTCCTTTGAGTTAAAATTCGTTATAGATAAAGCCACCTTGCCCCTGTCCAAGGTAACTAAAAAAATAAAGCAAACCAAGCAAAATAACGAAATACAGAAATGTTTGAGCACAAAAAATATAAAATGTTCTCTTTTTTTTCATATTCGACTTCTTTTTTGTAAATTTTCAGAAAAGCTATGCAAATCAGCAATTGCTATCTTATCTTCCTAACATTTTACCACTTTATCAACCTTTTTTTCAACTGTTTACCATAACTTAAAAAATGGTTTTAGCTTATTTTAAGATAAGTTAAAATATTAATGTTTTGGTCATTAAAAAAGAGCCTGAGATTTCCATCTCAAACTCTGTTGCAAATAGCTCTTTTATCTTAGAAAAGTGAAAATACGAGGACTGCCAAGCCTGCACCAATGATAGGTCCCACAACTGGAATCCAAGCATAAGACCAGTCCCCATCTCCCTTATTTGAAATCGGAAGGATGCTGTGCATGATGCGAGGTCCAAGGTCACGAGCTGGTTCAAGGCATAACCCGTTGTCCCACCTAGTGAAAGACCAATACCGACAATCAAGGTTCCCACTGCAAAGGTCCCTAAACCGGCCTGAAGGTCATAGAGTCCCAAGGCAAAGATTGTCAAGAGCAAAACAAAGGTTCCAAGGATTTCGCTGATCAAGTTGGATACTGTGTTCTTGATGGCAGGGCCAGTACTAAAGGTTGCTAGAATATTTCCTGCATTTTCTTCTACCTCATAGTGTGGTTTGAATTGCAACCAAACTAAAATTTGAGCCACCATCGCTCCAGCGAACTGAGCTAGGATATATGGGAATACCGAAGCCCAAGGCAAGTCACCTTTTAAGGCTACACCAAACGTCACAGCTGGGTTTAAGTGTGCAGGACTAAGTTTGCCAGATACAAAGACGGCAACCGCAACGGCGATCCCCCATCCCATCGTGATGACGATCCATCCTGAATTGTTACTCTTGGTTTTGGGAAGAACCACACCTGCTACAACACCATTTCCTAGGAGGATAAGGATCAAAGTCCCCAAAAATTCTCCAAATAATTCTTTCATCATATCGTTGTCTCCATTTAAAAGAAGGAGAGAGAAGGCAAGGAAAGCTTACCTCCCTCTCTTCTAGTTTTTCTTAATTTTTTAATGCCGCTAAATCGTTGTTAGCAAGGGCTGCTTCAACATCCGCACGGTAGGCTGCTTTTTCTTCTTCTGACCAATCATAGAATCGTCCCATTTCATCCAGAACTGGCTCCACAATGCTATCCAACTATCACGCATAAAGAGCATGTGGTTGGTACGGCGAAGGAGGAAGTCAACTGGGCTCAGAGCCAACTCATTGCGCATTGCATAGTGAAGGGACAAGGTATCTGCCAAGCTGAGTCCTGGCGCTTGTTCCAAGCTGTGAGCAAGGGCAAAGACTTTCGGTGCATTTGAACCGTAGAGATTTGCTAGGTAATGAGCTTCCTTGCTATCCAAACCACGTGAAACTCCAAGTTGAGCAAAGGCTTCAATTTCAGAATCCACATTTGCTGGGTTCAATTCTCCACCTGAAACAGGATAAGTCTTAGAGTTGATGAGTTTAAAGCTACGGTCAAATTCGGCTTTGAGGATATCAACCACGCGCTCCATAGCCCCTTCAGCCATCTTACGGTAGTCTGTGATTTTACCACCAGCAAGAGTCAACAGGCCATTGTCATCACGGTCCAAGCTCGAACCACGAGAAACTGCAGATGGGTCCAAATGTTTCTCAGATGTGCTGCTTTCAAGCTTGCTAACAGCAGATTCAACATCTTCACGCGTTTTTTCTTTTGAGAGATAAGCTTCGACAGTCGCAATCAAAGTATTGAAGCTCTCATCACTAATGGTTCCGTTATTTCCACCATTGTAGTCAGAAGCGCTATTGCCTGCAATCAATGGACGAAGACCAGCCCAGCTGCTTTCGATATCATCAATGGTGATATTGGCTTCTGGGAAGCGGTTGTTGACAATGCCAAGTAGATAATCTACATCTTCCTGCGTCACTTTTGGATGTTCCAAATCGCCTGTGTAGTCTGTATCCGTTGTACCAAAGTAAGTCTTGTTTTCACGTGGGAGAACAAAGACCATACGCCCGTCTCCCAAACCTGTGTCAAAGTAAACCGGCTGTGAAACCTTGATCTTGCTTGAATCCACTACCAAGTGAACTCCCTTAGTTGGACGCATTTGTGAGAATTGGGTTCCCTTATTGGACAAATTACGTACCTTATCGCTCCAAGGTCCAGTTGTGTTAATAACTAGGCGAGCCTTGATTTCAAAGACTTGGTCTGTCAACAAATCACGAGCTACAACACCTGTAATCTTGCCGCTTTCGTCAAAGAGGAAGCCTTCTGCCTTAACGTGGTTGGCAATGAGGGCACCGTCTTGGTTGGCACGTTTGATGTTTTCAATCACGAGACGCGCATCGTTGTTACGGAAGTCAAGGTAAACCCCACCTCCTACCAAGCCTTCTTTCTTCAAGTTTGGCTGGCGTTCTAAGACTTGATCCTTGCTCAAGACCTTGTTAGCAGCTGGCGTATTGTTAACACCTGCCAAAAGGTCGTACAAGTCCATGGCTACTTTGAGACGGAAGAGGCTAAAGGTCGCTCCATCTTCATCGTAAACTGGCAAGAGCATTGGATCTGGTTTTGGAATATGTGGGGCGATTTGTTGAACCACTGCACGTTCAGAAACTGTATCTGACACCACTTCCACATCAAATTGTTTGAGGTAACGCAGACCTCCGTGAACCAATTTTGTTGAACGGCTAGATGTTCCTTCTGCGAAGTCCTGCATTTCAATCAAACCAGTGTCAAGACCACTGGCTGCCGCCTGCAAAGCTACACCAGCTCCTGTAATCCCCCCACCGATAATCAAAAGGTCCAGGGTGCGTTCCTGCATTTTTTTAATTGATAATTCACGTGTTTTTCTTTGAAAATTCCATATTTACACACTTTCTAACTGAGTCGCTTTATTCTTAAGCTGATCATTGCATCAAGAAACAGTATTAGTCGTCGATTTCCGCAAAGACTTGCGTTGCTTTCACAGCCTTCTTCCAGCCCTTGTAGAGTTGTTCCTTGCGCGATTCGTTCATGGATGGCTCAAAGAGTTCTCCTGTCTCGTTCAAGAGTTTCAACTCGTCCAAATCCTTCCAGTAACCCACTGCCAAACCAGCTAAGAAAGCCGCACCTAAGGCAGTTGTTTCTAAGTTTTTAGCGCGGGCAATATCGATTCCCAAAATGTCAGCCTGGAACTGCATGAGGAAGTTGTTCATGGCTGCACCACCGTCGACTTTGAGGACTTGAATAGCAGTCTGCGCATCCACTTGCATGGTGTCGATGATGTCACGTACTTGATAAGCGATAGATTGCAAAGTTGCCTTGATAAAGTCTTCTTTGCTTGTTCCACGAGTTAAGCCAAAGACCGAACCACGAGCATTTTGGTTCCAGTATGGAGCCCCTAGACCTGTAAAGGCAGGTACGACATAGACTTCATCATTGTTGTGAGAATTGAGAGCATATTTTTCAGACTCTGGTGAATTTTCAACCATGCGAAGTCCATCACGAAGCCACTGAATGGCACTTCCAGCAATGAAGATAGAACCTTCCAAGGCATAGTAAACCTTGCCGTTGATTCCGTAACCAATCGTTGTCAAAAGGTTGTTTTCAGACAACTGCATCTCTTCACCAGTGTTCATGATGATGAAAGAACCTGTTCCATAAGTATTCTTGACCATCCCTGGTTCAAAGGCCAACTGTCCGAAGAGGGCTGCCTGTTGGTCACCAGCCATACCTGAAATTGGCACTTCTCCACCGTAGAAATGGAATGGAGCAGTCTTGCCGTAGATTTCAGAGTTAGAACGAACTTCTGGAAGCATAGCCTTCGGAATGTTGAGGATTTCTAAAATCTCATCATCCCATTTGAGTTCTTTAATGTTATAGAGCATGGTACGGGCTGCATTTGAGTAGTCCGTCACATGAGCCGCACCGTCAGTCAATTTCCAAACTAACCAAGTATCAATGGTCCCAAAGAGCAATTCTCCTTTTTCTGCTCTCTCTTGAGCGCCTTCTACATGGTCCAAAATCCAACGAACCTTAGTCGCTGAGAAGTAAGCATCGATGATCAAACCAGTCTTTTCATGGAATTTTTCCACATAACCTTGGCTTTTTAGTTGTTCAGCCAGAGGTGCTGTCTGGCGTGATTGCCAAACGATCGCATTATAGATAGGGAGGCCTGTTTTCTTATCCCAGACGACAGTTGTTTCACGCTGGTTGGTAATCCCGATGGCCTCGATTTGACTTGGTTTCACACCACTTTCGATGAAAGCACCCGCGATAACTGACTGAACAGAGTTCCAAATTTCATTGGCATTGTGCTCAACCCAACCTGCTTGAGGAAAAATCTGAGTGAATTCTTTTTGACTAGAGCTGACCTTTTCTCCTTTTTTGTTAAAAATGATGGCACGAGAACTAGTAGTTCCTTGGTCAATAGCATGATGTATTTTTCTTGTGACATGTGCTGTCCTCCTGATAAAATCTTGAGGGGGTTCCTCTTTACAGTAACTAGTATACAAAATAAAGCGCTTTCTTGTTTATCAATTTTTTTAAAATTTTAAAAAAATGTGAGGAGATTGTGCGAATTTCACAAAAAAGACCTGAAAACTCAGGTCTTTTATGCAAAGAGCATCTGACGAATCTTTGCCAAATCCTCCATATCCAAGTCGTTTTTTAAATAATAGATCGGAGTCTGTTCTTTCTTATGAATCGGGTTGTTGGTAATCAACAAATCATAATGTCGACTGGGGTCATAGGCTTCAATGGCAATGAAACGATTGTATTCCAAATACCGTTTCAAAATGGCAGCCATCCTTGAAAAGACAAGAAAACCAGATGTCAAATCCAGACCAATCCTCATATGCTGACCACCATTTTCAGCCATATACTCTATCAACTGGAGCCATTCCCAGAGAATTTTCTTATCCAAATCCGTTCCCTGATGAAAGGCTGGCAAGATATGAAAAATTCTCTCTGCAGTCCCTTTAAAATCATGTTCCATCAGCAAATAGGGATGGCGATTCTCTGTCTGGTATCTGTACTGATCTTGTAAAATATAGCCCTTGTATAGATAGACTTGACCACAAAGCTGACTAAGTTCATAGGTGACATGGTCCTCTGTGTAGTCCCCCAGCAGCTCCTCCTTCTTCATCTCTTGAATCAATTGCGTCAGCAAATCGGCTAATTGTCCTCCAAAACCAAGGATATACTCCATAGTATGAAGGGGCAAAATACGATGAGAAAGGAGAAATGAAAAGAATACCATCATCTCACCGTCCTCAGTTCCTAGAGGGATATGTTGCCCAGCAAAAAAGGACGGAGCCTTTCGAAGCAAACGAAGGTAGAAAATATTGTCAAAATACCCTCGCATTTTTTCTTCTATGACTTGAAACTGACAGGCATTGACCCGAAGACGCTGTTGACTAATGTGAGCCCAGAGAACCAAGTCCAATTTCTGACCTGAAGATAAGCTAGCACCGCAGATTTCTTCTAGGGTAGCAATCTCTTGTTTTCTCTCAGCTTTCTGCATGTGACCTTCCCACTCCTGACTGGACCAAACCTTGCGGAAAAGACAGAAATAGAAATAGCGAATCTGATGCTCCGGACCTCGCCAACGGCCATTTTGGATGGATAAGTCAAACTCTGACAAAATCTGATTTAGACTAGCTAAGTGGCGACCAAGCGTGGCCTCGCTAATCATCAATTCTTGAGCCAACTGATGAGCTAGGAACTGTTGGTGATAGAGAAGGTAAACCAAAATTTGGTACTTAATGGCATTGTCTAGAAACAAGCTCCGAATCTCTCTCCCCTTTGTGGCTGCACCAATCGACAAACGCAGATTTTCATCTTCCAAGTGGATGGTCAGCTCTAGTCCTATTTCCAAGGCATTTTCGTTAATCAGAGAAATGTACTTGGTTAGAGTCGCCTTTGAAAAGCCTGTTTCTTCCATGGCTTCCTTGACTGTTGTCTGCGAATCTTGTAATAGAAAGGAAAGGACTAAAAATTGGCCAGATTCGGCTTTTTCCATCAAATCACCTAAATACATTTGTTACCCCTTTCATTTTCTCCTACAAGCATAGCATAAATCTTTCAAATGCTGAAATAATCTGTTTCTCATTTTATTTTAAGGCTGATTTCCTCGTCATTATTCCACAGAAACAGCAAACACACGACTCCCCCTTTGAGCATTTTTATGCTAAAATAGTAGCTATGGATAAAATTATTAAAACTATATCAGAAAGCGGGGCCTTTCGTGCTTTTGTCCTTGATAGCACTGAAACCGTCCGCACTGCTCAAGAAAAACATCAAACTCAAGCCAGTTCAACTGTTGCACTTGGCCGTACCCTTATCGCTAGCCAAATTCTCGCAGCCAATGAAAAAGGAAATACCAAACTAACTGTTAAAGTTCTTGGAACCAGCTCTCTCGGTGCCATCATCACGGTCGCAGATACCAAGGGCAACGTCAAAGGCTACGTTCAAAATCCAGGTGTGGACATCAAAAAGACTGCAACGGGTGAAGTCCTAGTCGGTCCTTTTGTCGGCAATGGCCAATTTCTCGTTATTACTGACTATGGTACTGGAAATCCCTACAACTCCATGACTCCCCTCATCTCTGGGGAAATCGGTGAAGACTTGGCCTATTACCTGACAGAAAGTCAACAAACCCCTTCAGCTGTGGGGCTTAATGTCCTTTTAGACGAAGACGACAAGGTCAAAGTTGCCGGTGGTTTTCTTCTCCAAGTCTTGCCAGGGGCCAAGGAAGAAGAGATTGCTCGCTTTGAAAAACGCATCCAAGAAATGCCAGCCATCTCAACTCTTCTGGAAAGCGATGACCATATCGAAGCCCTTCTCAAGGCCATCTATGGTGACGAATCCTACAAACGCCTATCTGAAGAAGAAATTCGTTTCCAATGTGACTGCAGCAAAGACCGTTTTATGAACGCTCTTGCCAGCCTTCCAAGCTCAGACCTTGAGGAAATGAAAGAGGAAGACCACGGGGCAGAAATCACTTGTCAATTCTGCCAAACAACTTACAACTTTGATGAAAACGACCTGGAGGAACTCATTCGTGACAAATCTTAATACACCCTTTATGATTGGCAATGTTGAGATTCCCAATCGTACCGTTTTAGCGCCCATGGCTGGTGTCACCAACTCAGCCTTTCGTACCATCGCAAAAGAGCTCGGAGCTGGACTCGTTGTCATGGAAATGGTCTCTGACAAGGGAATCCAGTACAACAACGAAAAAACACTGCACATGCTTCATATTGACGAAGGAGAAAATCCCGTGTCAATCCAACTTTTTGGTAGTGATGAAGACAGCCTCGCACGCGCAGCAGAATTCATCCAGGAAAACACCAAGACTGATATCGTCGATATCAACATGGGTTGCCCAGTTAACAAAATCGTGAAGAATGAAGCTGGCGCTATGTGGCTCAAGGACCCAGATAAGATCTACTCTATTATCAATAGGGTCCAATCTGTCCTTGATATCCCCCTCACTGTCAAAATGCGTACAGGCTGGTCTGACCCATCCCTAGCCGTGGAAAATGCCCTCGCTGCTGAGGCTGCAGGTGTCTCTGCCCTCGCTATGCACGGCCGTACCCGTGAACAAATGTACACAGGTCACGCAGACCTTGAGACTCTTCACAAGGTTGCTCAAGCTTTGACCAAGATTCCATTTATCGCAAATGGTGATATCCGTACGGTCCAAGAAGCCAAACAGCGTATCGAAGAAGTCGGTGCTGACGCTGTCATGATTGGTCGCGCAGCCATGGGAAACCCCTATCTCTTCAACCAGATCAACCACTACTTTGAAACAGGAGAAATTCTCCCTGACTTGACATTTGAAGACAAGATGAAAATCGCCTACGAGCACTTGAAACGCTTGATTAACCTCAAAGGAGAAAACGTAGCCGTTCGTGAATTCCGCGGCCTCGCTCCTCACTATCTCCGAGGAACATCTGGCGCTGCCAAACTTCGTGGAGCCATTTCACAAGCTAACACCCTAGCAGAGATTGAAGCCCTCTTGCAATTAGACAAAGCATAATACACAAAAAACCGTAACTCGCTTGAGTTTACGGTTTTTTAGCTCCTAGGAAAACCTAGATACTATTATTGAATCAAGGCAACGCTTGAAACTTTACCATCCGCACCTGTTGTAATTTGGATGATTTTTCCTCCACCGATTTTGGCATTATACTTGCCATCATCAAGAGTGTAAGAGTAGCCTCTGATAGAATAGTTTTCTTTCTTTCCATCTGCAGTTTCTACTGTAAATTGGCCCCCTGATGAAACCGTAATAGTTTCGCCATTCGCTCCCTTCCAGTTGCCTGTAGCTGCTGAGAAATCACCATCGACCATGGTTAAAACACCCTTGTAGCGTTTGTTGTGTTCTGCTTGCTTGTCTTGAAGTTTGCGGTCAGTTGTTGGATCATAGCCTGACTGGTTAGACTGAGCTTGAGAACCTTGCTGAGTTGAAGGTGCCTGAGATGGGGCTTGTTGACTAGGAGCTGCTTGTTCTTGTCTTGATTCAGGTGCTGGTTTCGCTTGTGACTGATCTGCCGTTGTAGAAGACTGACCAGAAGATGCCTGAGCCTTTTCAGATGAAGCTGAGCTTGAAGATTTTTGTGTCTTGCTTTCTTTGCTAGAAGAAGCTGCTTTAGAACTTGATGATTGACTTGTTTTTGCAGAGCTGCTGGTTTGAGTGGTTTCGTTTTTATTTCCACAAGCTCCTAGTAGCAAGGTAGAAGCCAATACAGTCGCCGCCATCAATTTGATATAGGTTTTCTTTTTCATTTTTCTACTCCTTTGTAACACCCTTGAAATGTTAAGAAATCTTTTTGTAATATAATTGTAACATTGGACTTTGAATCTGTCAACTATTTAGAGAAACTATTTTAAAAAATTTCTCTCTACTATTTCTATTCGTAATTGAAACGAAAAAATAGAAAAATTCTTAGATTAGAGTCCTATTTTTTGTATCGCTCTTGTGTAATCGCTTGCATTGTGTTAGACAAAGGAATATAATAACATTGAAATAGAATATAGGAGGTGCACTCTTATGCTAAATAAGTATTACAAGTATCTTCCTTGGTTGATTTTGGGAGCTATTGGCTCTTATCAATCAGCCACTTACTATGCGCGAACTGCATTTGATGTCTTCTATCTGACTGCAATCTTTATGATTGTCTACATCGCTTTGTTATTTTTACATGAGAACTATCTCAAGTATCGATATAAAGACTTCTTTACTCACATGTTGAGTAATCCTAAGAAAGATAGCCATTCATAAAAAATGATGATAAATAAAGAGGTCGGGAACTTTTCCCGACCTCGCTTTTTATTTCAATCGATAGGTTTTTCTTGGTTTCTTTTTAGGAACTCGTTTGAGTCCGACTTCTTCTACATATTCGCCGTATTTTACGAGAAAGTTATTGCTGACGATTGGGCGACCTGGGTTGATGAGATTGACCAGTTCAGTCCCTTCATAGACAGTGAACTCCTCCTCTAGCAGATAAAGGAAGGTAGGATTCCAGTCAAGTCGCCCTTGGATTCGTTTGATGGATTCTTGGATAATGGCATAATGGTCAAAGGCGAAGGCTCTCTCCTCCAACTCTACTCCCTCTAAGAAGCACTTGCCCGTCTGAAAATCCACATCTACAAAAACCACATCCTTGGCATCGTCTCCAGCCTGAACGAGGTCTAAGGCACGACTAGGCAGGTACACCAAGTGGGCAATGGTCACCGTCCAGCCCCGTGGATCACGACCGGGGGTCGATACCGTCATCAATTGCTCGATTTTCTCCAAAGGTAGATCGAGATTGACTTCTTCTCTCACCTCGCGCTGACAGGCATGTGCAGCATCTTCTCCCTTGTCCATAAAGCCTCCAACTAAGGCCAAACAGTTCTGATAAGGGTGGGCCTTGCGACGGATCAGCAGGAGCTTGATCTTTCCTTCGACAAAGCAGTAGGCTACCATATCCACTGTCACACTTGGTTTTTCATATTGAGGGAGTTCCTGCCTGTAGTACCAGTCTAAAAACTCCTCCTGACTGGCATGGATTTCATAATATTCTTTTTCCGTCATCCCTGCTGGAATCTTCGTATCTACCATTTTAAGCCTCCTTTCGAACTGCCTTGGTCCATTGGTACCATCCCACTAGACTGTTGAGTGTGTATACCCAGTACATCCCTTGGATGTGGATATTTTCACCCCACCAGAGGTAGATACTAAAGAGATTGGTTGCAATCCAGAAAATCCATTGCTCGCGGTAAAGACGTGTCATCAAGAGCTGACCAACACCATTGGTCGCATCGGTAACACTATCACGGAAAGGGCGAGCGCTATTGATACTTTGATAAGCCAAGCCCATACCAATCCAGATAATGGCAGTCAAGGCTAAGTACTTGAGCCAGTCAAGAACAGATAATTTCTTAGCTTCAAAGTGGGATTCTTCTGGTTTTTCCTGTTCATTGATACGATTGGACAACCAAGCATAGAGACCAATCGGCTGCATGACAAAGAAGTAAACAGTCGTTAAAACTTCACCATAAAAAGTCGCATTCATGGCTAAGATCAAGTAGATTGCCGAGTTAATAGCCCCAAAGAGATAATTGCTTGCACGCCCTTCTGCTACCAAGATAACACAGACAATCCCAGTCCAGGATGCAAACAAGCTAAGCCAGTCATGGCTTTCCGTATTTTGTGTAAACTCCAAGATCAAGGGAACACTTGACAGAGCGATGAGGTATAACCACTGGACAAGGCTACGGCCGACAAAGAGATCTTTCCAGAGCAGGCGCATGATCCCTGCAAAACCGATCTTGCGGGCTTCAGCATGGACATTGTTAAAGTTTTCGATAAATTGTGTGATTTTTTTAGTTACTGTTTTCATAATTTTCTCCTAATCTGCTTGGTAAATGGCATCGATAGCCACTTTTGCTGCTTCATAATTGCCTAGATAATCCTCCGCTAGATAAACTAACGGAATATTAGTTAAATATCTCTCCCTCATCTGATCCAAGTGCTGGGAAAAACTGTAGCGAATGTGGTCTTCTGCCATGGTCATATCTCTAAATCCGTCATTGACATAGGAACCGACAGGTTGCACGAAGAGAATCAAGTCCCATTTTTCCTTAGCCAAGATTGAAACAAAGAGATTGTCAAAGGTTTCTCCTGATAAATCCCCTTGGTCCTCAGTCTCCATGTAATAGTCATAGTAGCCCTTGGTTACCAAGGAGTTGGTATCGGCTATCACTAGACCTCGATTGGCATTGCTATCGATTAACTTAGAGGTCTGGTCATACTGCCCTAAAAGGAGATAGTAGTAATCCTTTGGAGTCAATTCATCATCGCGGACATTATTTTTGATCTGGTACTCACGCGCGTATTCCAGACTAACGGGCGCATCGTAATACCTTGCCAAATCCTTGGCCAGAGTGGTCTTCCCATTGCTAGCACTTCCCATAATCAACACTTTCTTTGTAAACTGACGACGGAAGGGTTGAGCGATGTATTTCCAATATTTGCTTGGATTTTCTCGAATCATAGTCGCTGAGATACCAAACTTTCTTTCTTGCAAGACAGTGCCAAATCCACGTTTAGCTAGCTCTTGCTGGTAGTCTGCTTCTCCTACAAAAAAAGTCAGTTCTTGCTGGGTTTCATCATAGGAAATCTCCGCTAACATCTGGTCCAACCACTCCTGCCAGCCCATAGGGTAACGGGGAAGGTTGGTCTCATCCAGCTTGCAGACAGAGGTCAACTCGTCATCCCGAAAAGCCTCTCGGATATAGCGAAATCGTTTTTGAAGACTTAAACCTACCTGCTCACCTCGGTCTCCCTCGTAGCCTGAAACGACTACCCAGACCTGGTCACACTGACGCTTCGCTCGCTGGATCAGATCGATATGCCCCTGATGAAGAGGGGCAAAGGTCCCAAATACCACTGCTGTTTTCTTTTTCATAAACGTTTTACCTTTTTATAATTTTTGATATTTTTATTTTCTATGTTTTTATTATATACTATATTTTTATTTTGTCAATAGTTTTTTATCATTTTTTATAAAAAAGTAGCAAAAAAGAATCAGGATTGCTCCTGACTCTCCATTTTTAAGCAATATCAAATTTTAACTGACCTGCTTTGACACCAATCTTGAGGGTCTTGCCTGCTACTAGTTCCCCCTTAAGAAGGAGTTCTGCTAGCTTGTCTTCCACTTCTGTTTGCAGGGTTCTGCGAAGTGGGCGAGCTCCCATTTCTGGATCATATCCTTGACTTGCTAGTAACTTCAACGCTGAAGCTTGCAGTTTCAAGTCGATGCCCTTCTCAGCGAGGCTAGCAATCAATGGTTTCACCATAATCTTGACAATTTCCTGCATGTGTTCGCTATCTAAGCTATGGAAGACCACCTTTTCATCAATACGGTTGATAAACTCTGGTCGATAAGCTTTTTTCAACTCTTCAAAGATTCGTTTTTCCATATTTTCCTGGTCAAAACGAATGTCTTTCGCGCCAAAGCCGACCGTCTTGTCATCACGAAGGGCCGTCGCACCAAGGTTTGACGTCATGATGATAATGGTATTTGAAAAATCCACCTTGCGTCCCTTGCTATCTGTCAAGACACCGTCGTCCAGAACCTGCAAGAGAACATTAAAGATATCTGGGTGGGCCTTTTCTACCTCGTCAAATAGAAGAACGGAGTATGGTTTGTTGCGAACCTTCTCAGTCAACTCCCCACCTTCTTCGTAGCCCACATAACCCGGAGGAGCTCCATTGAGACGGCTAGCCGCAAATTTCTCCATATACTCACTCATATCAAAGCGGATAAGGCTGATTCGTCATCAAAGAGGACTTCTGCCAAAGCCTTTGCCAATTCGGTCTTACCGACTCCTGTCGGCCCTAGGAACATAAAGGAACCAATTGGACGCTTGTGACTGCGAATACCAGACTGATTGCGGCGAATGGCACGGCTAATACTTGAAACAGCTTTATCTTGGCCGATGACACGTTTGTGCAGTTCCGCTTCCAAGTTCAGATATTTCTTGGCATCAGTCTGAGTTAGTTTTTGGACTGGAATCCCTGACAAGCGACTCAAGGTGGTCAAAATATCGGATTCTGTCACCAAATCTTTATAGACAGGGACTTCCTGCTCCTTTGCGATTAGCTGGGCAGCTTGTTTCCACTTGCCATCCATCAAGGCCTTGTCAGCTGGACTCAAGTCGGATTCGTCTGCTTTCACATGCTTAGATTTGTTTTGCACTGTTGCTGCCGCTTCATCCAATAGATCGATGGCAGAGTCTGGTAAGTGACGACTAGTCAAGTAACGATGCGCCATCTTGACAGCCGTTTCAACGGCTTCATCTGTAATTTGCACACGGTGATGCTTCTCATAGGTCGCCTTCAAGTCTTGCAAAATAGTCATACTGTCAGCTAGACTTGGCTCTTCAATCGTCACTTTTGCAAAACGACGAGAAAGAGCTGCGTCTTTTTCGATGTGTTTTTGGTATTCTTCCTGAGTGGTTGCACCAACTGTTCTCAGAGTTCCGCGAGCCAAGGCTGGTTTCAAGATATTAGCCGCATCCAGAGTCGAGTCAATACCGCTACCAGAACCCATGATGGTGTGGAGTTCATCAATAAAGAGAATCACTTTACCATCTTCCTCGATATCCTTGATGATGTTGTTCATACGCTCTTCAAAGTCACCACGGAAACGTGTCCCCGCAACGACATTCATCAAATCAAGCTCTAGAACACGCATCTTTGCCATTTCAGCTGGTACATCCCCACTAGCAATACGCTGAGCAAGTCCAAGTGCCAGAGCTGTTTTCCCGACACCCGCATCACCAACCAAGACCGGATTGTTCTTGGTCTTTCGACTCAAAATCTGAATCATACGTAAGATTTCCTTGTCTCGACCGATAACTGGCTCTAACTTGCCAGAACGCGCTTGCTCCGTCAGGTCATGCGTGTAGTCCTCTAGACCACCACTTTGAGCTTGAGGCATGCCCATCATATTGGCCATGGAATTTTGCTTGTCAGTTACTGTGCGATGGCGTTGACGCAAAGCCTTAAGATCTTCTCTTGTCCATCCTGCACGCTCTTCTAGATTGCGACGAAGAGCAGCAATTCTGACCTGATCTTTCTGGTCTTCATAAGAGAAGCCTGCTCTCTCCAAGATGCGAGTTGCCAAGCATTGCCATCATGCAAAATCGCATAGAGGACATGCTCTGTCCCTAGCACCTTTGCGTGGACCACTGAGGCCACATACTCTGCTTCTGCAAAGAGAACCTCCAAACGATGGGAAAAGGGCAATTCCGTAAAGGTTTCGTCTTGGCTATAGTCCGTTTCAGTCAGTTCCAACGCAACCTCTTCTAAACGATCCATTTCATAAGGATAATCATTTAGAGTTGCACCTGCCACACTGTAACTGTGATTGGACATGGCAATCAACAAATGCCATGACTCTAGATAACGGGCTCCAAAATGGCTCGCAACCATGTAGGCACTTTCGATACATTCATTCAATGCTTTTGAATAGTTCATCTTACTTCTCTTTTCTATCTACCTCTTGTAATAGCTGTCGGAGCATATTGGCACGGACAACTGAGGATTCTTCTCCTAGGACACGATCCGTTGCTACTGAAGTTAGCAAGGTCATCTCCTGTTTGGTCATCAAGTCCTGCTCCACCAAAAGCTGGAGAATATCCTCATAGATCTCCTGACTAACTCTCTCACCAATCGAGTAAAGCAAATCGCGGAGCATCTCATGATGATTGGAAAACTCAATCCGTCCGATGCGAATGTAGCCTCCGCCACCACGCTTGCTCTCAACTAAATAACCTCTGCTTTCCGTAAAGCGGGTCTTAATGACATAGTTGATCTGACTCGGTACAACCTGAAAGGTATCTGCCAACTGGCTCCGCTGTAATTCCACGATACCAGACTGGTCTAAAATCGCCTTGATATAGGCTTCGATATGATCTGATGTATTTTTAAATCTCATAGTAAATCAAACTCCTTCTTTGAACCTTGACTATCTTTGACTATTATACCGAAATTTTTGATTTTTTTAAAGGAAAAGGGAACGAGTAAAATAAAATATTGTGAGATCTTCAACTTTAACCGCCTTCATTAGACAGTTTACATCTTGTGGAGTGATATAAACTAATAGTCTCAAAACAAAAAAGCCCCTAGAAAACGAATTTTCTAGAGACTTTCTCTATCAAGTTTAAGAGAGAAGTAGAATTCTCACTTACCAAGTTTCATGTTTCTCCTACGAAAGCTTAAGCTTTACGTTTTACGAAGAATGCCAATCCGCTCAATGCCAAGACTACAAATCCAATTGCAGAAAGGATAGAGGTTGCTTCACCTGTATTTGGAAGTTCAGCTTGACCCTCTTCCTCAGTTACTGAAGGTGTTGGTTTTGGATCCTCTTTTTGTCCTGGATCAGTTGGTTCTGTTCCTGGAGTTGGATTTGTTCCTGGATTATTTGGCGTTGGATCTGGTGTTGGTGCTGGATCTGGCGTTGGTGCTGGATCCGGTGTTGGGTTTGGATCCGGTGTTGGATTTGGAACAGTGTATTTATTTGTAAATACAACTGCTTTACCATCTGCATATGAGACAGTCGCAGTCAAGAGACCTTGACCATCCGCAACTACAGTGACTGTTACAGTATGCTCAGTCTTATCGTATTCAATACCCTCTTCAGTACCAACTTTTTCAACCAAGGTATAAGTGTGAGTACCTGCTTCTTCGAATGAACGAACAAAGGCTACTTTACCTTCGGCAGTGTTCTTAGCTTCCGCTACAACTGCACCATTTTCTTTCAATTCGAAAGTATAAGCATCAGCCGCAAGTTCTTTACCTTCAAGTTTCTTAGTTGCTTCAATCGTAGCTTCTACTGCTGGTGCTTTAAAGCTATTCGTGAAGACACTACCTGCTGGGTATTCAACAGTTGCCTTCAAGGCATTTGTTGCTGCATCTTTGGTTACTTTTACCACCGCAGTCTTTTCTGTGTCGTAAGTAATACCAGTTGCTCCAGCATTCACTTCTTTTACAGTATAAGTATGAACACCTTCTGCATTGTAGTTGATTGCATTAAATGTTACTTTCCCACCTTGGTTTGTTTTTGTATCAATTTTTTGTCCATCTTTGTACAATTCAAATTGGAACTCACCATCAACCAAAGTACGACCAGTCAATTCTTTCGTAAATTCAAGTGTTGCCGATGTAGCTGTTGGAGCTGGTTCTTTATAAGTGTTAGTGAAGACACGTTCTGCATCCGGATTTTCTACAGTCGCAACCAATTGACCTTGACCGTTATCTGCTACAGTTACTTTAACTGTGTAAGATTCAGTTGAGTAAGTCACACCTGCTTCTGTTCCTGATTTCTCAGTAATAGTGTAAGTGTGCTCTCCTGCTTCTGTGTAGTTGACGTTGAAGACAACTTCGCCTGAAGCAGCGTTCTTAGCTTCCGCTACAACCGCATCTTTTTCTTTCAATTCGAAAGTATAAGCGTCTGCCACAAGCTCTTTACCAGTCAAGACTTTCTTAGCCTTGATTGTCGCGCTTGTTGAAGCGGCTTTATAAACGTTTGTAAAAGTAAGGTTTTCAGCACCTGTTGGAGTTGCAACAAGTTGACCTTGGCCGTTATCTTTAACGACTACATTTACTTCATAAGCATTTGGATCGTATTCAACTCCGGCTACATCACCTGCTTTTTCAGCGATAGTGAATGTACGAGTTTCTTCTTTTGTGAACGTAAGTTTTGGGAATTGAATCTTACCGTTTGCATCGTTTGAAACAGTGTGGAGAACTGTTCTGTTTTCTTTCAACTCAAATTCAAATTGGCCAGCCTCAATAGCTTTACCGTTCAAGACTTTCTTAGCTTCAAGTTGAAGTTTTGCTTCTTTAGCAGCGTATGAGTTTGTAAATTCTTTCTTAGAATCTTCAAATTTGACGCTTGCTAACTTTTCACCCAAAACATCTTCTACTGTTACAGTCGCTTTAAGGACGTTCGCATCATAAGTGTATCCAGGTTTGTTATCATTAACTTCTTTAATGGTATATTTAAAAGTTCCTGCTTCTTTGTATTTGATTGCCTCAAACTTCACTTTACCATTTTCATCATTTTTGACAGTTTGTAAAACATTACCCTGATCATCTAGAAGTTGGAAACTAAATGCATCTTTTTCAAGAGTTTTACCATTAAGTTTCTTAGTCACTTCTAGAGCAACCTCATCCGATTTGGCACCTACACCAATACCGTCAGTAGTTGTAATTGGTGCAAAACCTTCAAATTCTATTGGTTGGGCTTCCTCGTTTGTAGTGACAGTTACATTGTTCAATACACGTTTAGTAACTGGATTGACTGGTTTAGTCAAACGAGTACGATACATGATATAAAGCCCTTTATGATCTAAGGTTCCATTACCATTAGGTGTGATTGAGAAATGGTTCTTATCTGTTACTTGAACATGAGCCTTATCAAGTGATGATCGTCCATAACCATTTTCCCAATCTGGGAAGTAATAACCAGTAATATCACTCGCAAGAACTTGCCCATCAGGAATAGTATCTTGGATATTTACACCAGTGTATGATTTTGCATAACGGTTAACACGGATACGCCAGTTTACATAGTTAGGATCACCTGAGTCTTGAACCCCCCATTTAGTAAATCCAGTCGGGTCAACGTCTGGAACAATACGAGTCAAATGATAAACTCCTGCACCAGGGATGTTGATTTCATATTCCTTATTCTTTTCAACATGGTCTGCCCACACTACAGTAAATGATGCAACAATTTGCTTGTTCTCATTAAACTTATTGAAATACTCCCCATTTGTTACTGTGATCTTAGCAGTATTGGTTGCCTTCTCTGTTGTCAGTGTTGCAATCGTTTCACCGTTCGGAGCTTTCAAATCTGTAGTAGAATCTACTTCGATTTTAAACTCATTTGGAACGTGATAAACCACGAAATCACCGTTTTTCAGAGTTACATTGTCTGGGAATGCGTAAGTTGTTTTAAGGTAGAACTTACCTTCACCATATTTGGCATGATCGACTAATCGGTTCGTATTAATCGTCGGTTCTGTAGTCAAAGTGTACTCTGATTCAGTTTTTTCGGCAGCACTAACAACGCCATTAAGTCTTAGCGCAGGCAAAAAGACTGACACAACCAGTAGCAAGGCCATCAAGCCATGAAAGAGTTTTTTATTTCTCTTCGTCACCACATTGTCCTCCTTATTTGTTTAAAATGGTTCATTTATATTATACAGAACCTTGACAGGATGTCAATTAAAATGATTCGGTTTTTATATTAACTTATCAGATAGATGGATAAATCAGCCAATTCCGTTTCCGCATAAGATTTGAAACAATTAAATCCAAGCAAGGTTCTTACTTGGATTTAATATATAATATTGTTCTAAGGATCTAAGTATTTAATCCCAATTCTGCTAATATTTGTCGTTTGTAGGCAATCTTTTGGACTTCCTTGTCCTCGCCTTCAGGCCAATCTAGTTTGACTTCAGAAACGATCTGTCCAGGCCGATTTTTCAAGATATAGATACGGTCACTTAGATTGAGGGCCTCCTCGATACTATGTGTGATAATCAAGGTCGTCAACTCCAACTGTTTGTGAATATCCAGATACCAAGCGTGAAGTTCCATCTTGGTCATCTCATCCAAGGCACTAAAGGCCTCATCAAGAAGAAAGAGCTTGTGTCCGAAAAGATAGGTACGAAGCAAGGCCACACGCTGACGCATCCCTCCACTGAGTTCATGAGGATACTTATCCCTCACAGCTGTCAGCTGGAAGGTCGCAAGGATTTCGTCTGCTCGGGCAACGGCTTCCGCCTTATCCACCTTTTGAATCAAGAGGGGCAGGATGATATTGCCAAGTACCGTCTTGTGCTCCAAGAGGAGATCCTTTTGCAACATATAACTCACGCGCCCCTTGGGATTCTCCTCCCCATCAAGGACAATTCTACCTGACTGGACTTCTAAAATTCCAGCGATTAGATTAAAGAGGGTAGTCTTTCCAACACCACTGGGACCTAGGATAGAGACCACTTCACCTGAAGTCACCTGCAGGTTAATGTCCTCTAAAATCTTATCATCGTCGTAGGCATAGCTTACGTGTTCTAGTCTAATTTCTGTCATTATTTTACAAATTCGTTAGTGAAGCCTTTATCTGTCAAGTCTTCTTTTAGGATACCATTTTCTTTATCCCACTTGTAGAAGGCATTCCAACGGTCTGCGTCAAATTGTCCCCATTTTTCCTTGTCGCTTGCGTATTCTTTTGACAAGTATTTTTGCGATTCGATGACGAAATCACGTTTTTCCTTGAGTTCTGGGGCATTCTTGATCAGGATATCAGCCGCTTCTTCTGGGTGCTCCATAGCGTATTGGTAGCCTTTTTTGATAGCTTGGATGACTTTACGAGCTTCTTCTTTGTTGTCTTTCAGATAGTCGTTGTTAGCAATGATGACTGGCGAGTAGTAGTCAAACTCTTTAACATAGTCTTTCAAGTACATAAAGTTAGCATCTACACCCTGAGATTTGGCAAGGATTCCGTCCCAACCGTAGTAGATCCAAGCAGTGTCAAAGACACCATTGGCAATTGGTGTGATTGAGTTTGAGTCATTGTTTGGTACTTTTTCGACCTTCTCAAAGTCTCCACCTTGAGATTCTACCAAAGTTTTCAACATAGCCAACTCTGTTGGGTCATTCCAAGTTCCGTATTTCTTCCCAACCAAGTCTTTTGGACTGGTGACATTGTCAGATTTGCGAGAAATGATTCCTGATGTATTGTGCTCTACGATAGCGGCAACGGCAGTGATGCCTGCCCCTTTTTCTAATTTCTTAGCCATGTAGTCTTGGAAATAGATAGCAAATGGTGCCTTGCCATTGATCACCAAGTCAGAAGAACTTTCTTCTGGTGGCAATTTCAAGTCAACATCCACTCCGGCTTCTTTGAAGTAACCTTTTTCCTTGGCAACATAAAGTCCTGTGTGGTTGGTATTGGGCGTCCAGTCTAGGATAAATTCAACCTTTTTGAGTTCTGCTTCTTTGTTGTCCTTAGAAGCTGTTCCTTGGCCACAAGCCACAAGCACGACAGCTACAAGAGCTGTTACAATCGTTAAAAACACTTTCCATGTTTTCTTCATTTTATTTCCTCTTTTCTTTTTCAAAAACGCTCTATTTTAAGGACGTTTCCATTTAATCACATATTTTTCACTAATATCGACCAACTTCATACCGAGAAGGCTGATAATCGACACCAGAATAATAATGGCAAACATGGTATCATACTGAAACAGTTTCTTTGACTGAATCATGTAAACACCTAGTCCTTCAAAGCCTCCCAACCACTCAGATACCACTGTTGTGATAAAGGCGTAGGAGACACTAACCCTCAGACCTGCATAAAAGTAAGGCAGGCTGACCGGAATTTTAAAATGCCAAAGGATTTGCCAAGGGTTTGCTCGCATCAGACTAAACAAGGTCAGCATATCCTTGTCACAATGCCTAAAACCGTCCAAAATACTAACGATAATAGGGAAGGTTGTCGTCAAGATAATCAAGACAATCTTGGGCAAAATCCCATAACCTAGCCACAAGACCAGGATAGGAGCTATGGCAATGGTCGGAATGGTCTGGATAACCACCATCATAGGATAGATAAGGTCATTGAGCCAAGAGAGACTATCCATGAGCACAGCCATAAGACAGGCAATCAAGACACCCAGCACTAGACCTAGTAAAGCCACTCTCAAGGTCGCCCAGCTATGGTGCCAGAGAAATTCTCTGTCACGAACAAAGGACTGGAGAATTTCAAGAGGAGTTGGCAGGATAAACTTGGGTAAAAGTTTGAATATTCCCGCTAACTGCCAGACCGACAAGACTCCGAGAAATCCCAAAAGACTAATCTGTCGTCTCATCATACTTTTCAAGTTTCTCATCGATGCTTAAAATCTCTCCTATATTTATTTTGACATTGGCAAAGACATTATCTGCCTCCTGCTCGGACACTTCAAGCGCTTCTTTTAGAATGCGCATGAGCTCATCAAACTCCCCTTCCAAGACCGTTTCAAATGGTGTCACCACCATGGTTACAGACTGAGCTTGCAGATAAGCAATAATCTGATCGATAATAGCAATTCGATCAATCCCCTGTGATAGGGGCAAGACTTGCAAGGCAATGCTTGCTTTCATAAAAACCTCCTTTTCTCAGGTTTCCTTTTGACAAAAAGAAAACCCCTTCCATATATGGAAAAGGTGCAGAATTCGGCTAAGTTTCGTTCCCTACGCTGGCATTACCCAGATCAGGTGCGGTCGAAGTTTAACACTTCCTCTCAGACTGTACACAGACTCCCATATCTTATATGGAAATATAGTAACGCAAATACAAGGAAAAGTCAAGGAAACTGCTTACAGAAAACTATGAAAAAGAGTTTGAAGGCAAATGCTTCAAACTCTTTCTTAACTTTCTTATTTAGCCTCGTACCAGGTTGCCCCTTCATTCTCATCAGCAATGAGTGGAACACTGAGCTGGATGGCTTCCTCCATGGTTTGTTTCACTAGAGTTTTGACAGCTGCTAGTTCTGATTTCGGAACTTCAAGGACAATTTCATCGTGCACTTGCAAGAGCATCTTGGTCTGATAACCACCTTCAACTAGAGCTTTGTCTAGCTGAATCATAGCAATTTTGAGAATATCCGCCGCCGAACCCTGAATAGGAGAGTTAATAGCCGTCCGCTCTGCAAAACCACGAATGTTGAAGTTGCGCGAATTAATATCTGGCAACTCGCGACGACGATTGAAGAGAGTCTCTACATAACCCTTATCACGCGCCTCACGCACCACCTCATCCATATAGTTTTTAATACCTGGGAAGCGTTCAAAGTAAGTGTCAATGTAGACTTTTGCTTCCTTACGGCTGATGCCCAGATTATTAGACAAACCAAAATCTGAAATTCCGTAAACCACTCCAAAGTTGACAGCCTTGGCATTGCGACGGTCGTTTGGAGTCACATCCTCAGGGCTTTCAATTCCAAAGACCCGCATGGCTGTCGAGGTATGGATATCGGCTCCCTCTTGGAAGGCCTTGATCAAGTGCTCATCTTTAGAGATATGCGCCAAAACTCGCAACTCAATCTGTGAATAGTCCGAACTGAGGAGGACACTATCCTCCACTCAGGTACAAAAGCCTTACGAATGAGGCGACCTTGTTCCAAACGAACAGGGATATTTTGCAAGTTTGGATCCACACTAGACAGACGCCCTGTCTGAGTCAAATCTTGAACATAGCGCGTGTGAATCTTGCCATCCGCTAAAATCCAGTCCTGTAAACCAATCACATAAGTCGATTGAATTTTAGCAATCTGACGGTAGTCTAGAATTTTCTTAACAATTGGCGCAATAGGAGCCAGACGCTCTAGCACATCCACGGCTGTTGAGTAACCTGTCTTGGTTTTCTTGGTGTATTCTAGAGGAAGACCGAGCTTTTCAAAGAGAAGCACGCCCAACTGCTTAGGCGAGTTGATATTAAACTCCTCACCAGCCAGTTCATAAATCTCCTGAGTTAGCTTTTCAATGACAAGTTCATTTTCAACTGCATCTCAAGCAGGGTTTCTTTTTTGACCTTGATACCAGCAATTTCCATCTTAGCAAGGACAAAGGCCAGAGGTTGCTCTATGTCATAGAGGAGATCTAACTGTTCATGTTCACCGAGTTTCTCAAGTAGGACAGGCTCGGTTTCAACCAATACAGCAACCTTGCGAGCTAGGTGCTCCAAGAATTTCTCTCTCTCAGGGATGGCTTTCTTGACCCCCTTGCCGTAGAAGGTCTCATCATCGACCAAATAAGTTTGGCCATAGAGATTCGCAATGGTTGAAATTTCATTGTTCTCGACTGTTGAGAGTAAGTATTTTGCCAAACGGCTGTCAAAAGCAGGGGCCTGCAGATTCAAACCCAAGCGATTTAAAAGAACCTTCGCTTTCTTAAAGTCATACACTTTCAGAGGTGTTTTTTCTAAAAATTCCTTGAAAATCGGCTCCTGCAAGAGCTCAAGTTTGTCTGTAGCGTAAAGTTTATCTCCGCAGGACCAGGCAAAACCAACCAAGTCATCTGTATGGTAGTTCTCACCAAAGAGTTCAAAGTGGAAGATAGAGTCGGAACTCAGCATGTCTTGACTGACGTGGTCAACGATAGTGAAATCCAAGCTCTCAAGCGCATCCTTCGACGAAACATTTAGAGCTTGTTTGAGCTGTTTGAAGCCCATCTCATCGTAGAATTTCCCGAGATTTTCCACATTTGGGCCATTATAGACCAAATCATCAAGACCAATCTCAATCGGTGCCTGAGTCTCAATAGTCGCCAAGGTTTTAGACAAAAAGGCTTGTTCCTTGTCATTGATGAGATTTTCCTTCATCTTAGAAGCCTTCATCCATCGATATTTTCATAAATACCCTCGAGCGAACCATGTTCCAGCAAGAGTTTGATACCCGTCTTTTCACCGATTTTAGTGACACCAGGGATATTATCAGACTTATCCCCCATGAGGGCCTTAAGATCAATGAACTGAGCTGGTGTGAGGCCCATCTTTTCCATGAGATAGTCCGGCGTAAAGGCCTCAAACTCAGCCACACCTTTTTTGGAAATCTCGACCACCGTATGCTCATCCGTCAACTGGATCAAGTCCTTGTCTCCGCTAACGATAGTCACATCAAAAGAATCCTTCTCAGCCAAACGACCTAGAGTCCCGATGATATCATCGGCTTCATACTGGGCCAACTCATAATGGCGAATCCCAAGATGATCTAACAACTCACGAATGAAGGGAAATTGCTCACGAAACTCATCTGGAGTTTTAGCACGGCCACCCTTGTAGTCTGCATACATCTCTGTTCGGAAAGTCGTCTTACCTGCATCAAAGGCAACCAAAACATGACTGGGCTCAACCCGCTCTAAGACATGATTCAACATGAGTTGAAAGCCATAGATTGCATTGGTATGAAGGCCATTAGCATTTTTAAAACGATCCAACTGCTGATAAAGCGCAAAAAAAGCTCGAAAAGCAACTGAAGATCCATCAATTAATAATAATTTTTTCTTGTCCATACACCCATTATAAAGGAAAGCAAGGAAAAATACCATCGGAAAGAGCTGAAAAACATGGACTTGTCCCTATTTCACCATAAAAAAGAAAAGGACCATTCAAATCCTTTTCTTTTATTGATTTCATGCGATTTATTTGTTTAATTTTCTCTTTGCAAATGGTAGCAAACCAAGAAGGAGACCAACAAATCCTAGTGATGCGACTGCTGAAGCATCTTGGCTTCCCGTATTTGGAAGGAATTGTTCATCTGTTGCTGCAGGCGCTTTGTAGGTACGATCTTGTTTCGTTCCGAGAGTAGGATTTGTAGCCAAAGGAGCTACACTGCCAGTATATTCTGGAACTTCGTTTACTGCTGGTTCAATCTTTTCAGCGTAGGCTGGAATATTGGCTACTGCTGGGGCACCACTTTCTGCATAAACTGGAACATTTGCTAGGCTGGGGCGCCACTTTCTGCATAAGGCAGAGTGTTGTTTACTATTGGTGTACCGCTTTCTCCGTAAGCTAGAACATTCGCTACGGCTGGAGCGCCACTTTCTGCATAAGGCAAAGCATTGTTTACTATTGGGGCACCGCTTTCTCCGTAAGCTGGAACGTTCGCTACGACTGGAGCGCCACTTTCTGCATAGGCTGGGAGTTCATTTACAGCAGCTTCTACCGCGTTTGCACCTTTATTGTATTCTGGCAACTCTGCAGTTGCAGCTTCTACCGCGTTCGCCCCACCTTTAAAGTCTTCAATTTCGAGAACAGCCGACATGACACTACTTAGAGTCTTAATAGCATCCTCATAGTCTGCTAAAGTTTGTTGCAAGTCTTTGACTTGACTATTCTTGTCACCAGAAACTTGTAAACTTGATAATTGCACTTTAATCTTAGCAACTTGCTCTTCTAATTTACTTAGCTCAAGTTTTTTCGCATTACTATTTTCTTCCGCCGCTTCCTTATCTGCCGCTGCGAGTTTAGCTTGGTCTTGGCTTGAAAAATCTTCTTGATTCATCTCTTCTGCTGGTGTCACCTGATCGCTGTCTTCTGCCAAGAAATCTGCCAATAAGTCTGACGCGTCAATATCTCCATCTTCGATAGCTTTCAAGATAGCGTCCTTGCCAATCAATTCTTTAGCTGCCTTAATCGCAGCTTCTTTGTCAGTAATAGAG